>NZ_JBJTDY010000115.1:0-6544 GCF_046092605.1 Rhabdaerophilum sp.
CCTTCCTGCGCGAAAATTTGCCCGAGTCGAAATTCGTCGTCGCGCATGGGCAGATGTCCGCGACGGAACTCGAAGACAAGATGTCGGCCTTCTACGACGGCAAGTTCGACATTTTGCTCGCGACCACGATCATCGAATCCGGTCTCGACATTCCCACCGCGAATACGCTCATCGTCTGGCGCGCCGACATGTTCGGCCTCGCGCAGCTCTATCAGCTCAGGGGGCGGGTGGGCCGTTCGAAGACGCGCGCCTACGCGCTCTTCACCCTGCCGGTCAACCGCACGCTGAGCAGGGGTGCGGAAGCGCGCCTCAAGGTTCTGCAATCGCTCGATACCCTGGGCGCGGGCTTCCAGCTCGCGAGCCACGATCTCGACCTGCGCGGCGCGGGCAATCTGCTCGGCGACGAGCAATCCGGTCATATCAAGGAAGTGGGCTACGAACTCTACCAGCAGATGCTGGAGGAGGCTGTCGCCGCGCTCAGGGCCGGGCAGGAACTGCCGGATGAGGAAGCCTGGTCGCCGACCATCTCCATTGGCACGCCGGTGCTCATCCCCGAGGATTACGTCGCCGATCTCGACCTGCGCATGGGCCTCTATCGCCGCCTGAGCCAGCTTGAAAGCGAGCCGGAAATCGAAGGTTTCGCCGCCGAGATGATCGACCGCTTCGGACCGCTGCCGCCCGAGATCGGGCATCTCATGGCGATCGTCTCCATCAAGCTGCTCTGCCGCCGCGCGAACATCGAAAAGGTCGAGGCAGGCCCCAAGGGCATCATCCTCTCTTTCCGCGGCAATGCCTTCGCGAATCCCAACGGGCTCGTCAAATATGTGAGCGAGAAGGGGCCGACCGCGAAGGTCAGGCCGGACATGCGCATCGTCTTCGCCGGAGCTTTCGAGAATGCGGGCATCCGCCTGAAGGCAACCCGGAAAATCCTTGGCGAGATCGCGGAGATCGCACAGAAGCGGAAGTAAGGCGGGCCGGGCTCTCTCGCGCGAAACCCGGGCAGGCCCGGTTTCGCGTGTTTTCCTGCATGAGCGAAACCCGGGCAGGCCCGGTTTCGCGTGTTTTCCTGCATGAGCGAAACCCGGGCAGGCCCGGTTTCGCTTAGGCCGCCTCGCTCACAGCACCGGCGCGGGCCACCACGTCCGAAGCCGCGAAACCGAAGGCGCGGGCCACGCCATCATCGCCTTCCGAAATCATGAGGTAGGGCTGGTCTTCCGTCAGCACCGCTTCCATCGGGTGCTGGTGGCTGCCCATCAGGTCGGCAAGGCCCATGGGCATGGCCTCCGGCGCCACGATCGCCCGCTCGTTGAGATCGAAGACCGGCACGACGGGAAACGGAAACTCGCTCGCCGCTTCAACCAGCTCCATGCCCGGGCGCATCACCGCAACGAGGCTCCCGAGGCCGGCGAGACCCTTTTCGCGCAGCAGCGATTCCCGCAGCAGCGGCAGGAAGGATGCGGGCGCCAGCAGGGCCGGCTTCTCGCCCGCGCGCCGAAGCGCGTTGCGCAGGCGGGCAGCCGTGAACGGGCCGACGAGGTCGATGGTCGTGCCCTGAAAAAGCGGCATCAGCAGGCCGGCTGCGAACGCCGCCGAGCCCGTGGCGTGCATGGTGGAGACCAGGTTCTGCTCGCGCCCCAGCTTGTGGCGGGTCGCCACGGCGAGGGCATCCGCGAACACCTGTGCCTCGGTGCGGATATGGGCCAGAACCGCTTTCGCATGGAACGAGAAGGTGATGAGGCCTTCCGCTTCCTGCCTGCGCACGGGACGATTGGGGTTGGCGTCCAGATCCTGCTCGGACCAGCCATCGAGCGAGATCACGCCATCCGGCAGCTTGTGGCCAAAGGCCGCGACGAGACGCACGGAAATCGCGCGCGCGGCGATCTGGCGGGCGATCTCCGCCGGGCGCAGTTCTTCCAGCCTGCCGGTGGTGATGATCGCGGCGGCGCTGATGCGCTCACAGGCCGCGCGCAGGGTGTCAATGTTTTCCTCGACCGGCGCGATAGCCGGCGTGATGCCGGCCATGAGGCAGCCCACGATGGTTATGGCCGCTTCTGCCACATTCGGCATCAGGATGAGCGCACGATCCCCCGCCACAATGCCCAGGGTCTCGAGCTGGCCCGCGAAGAATTCCGCCTCGCGGTGGAAATCGGCAAAGCTCAGCTGGCGCGGCAGGTTCCCGTCCCAATCCTCGCGGCTGGCGCAATCGCGCAGGAAAAGACGCTCGGGGTTGGCGGCCGCGGCGCTGGTCGCAAGCCCGCTCACCGTGAGCAGGTTCCAGGGTTCGGCGAGCGCATTGCGCGCGAAATCGGGGGGCGAGGGATGATCAGATCCGGACATGCTCGTTATTCTCTATCGATTCGCCTCAAACCAGAAGAGTTCCACCGTCAGATCGTAGCGCGGGAGCCGTTCCGGCCAGCGAATATGGCTCCACCGTGCCAGCCAGCGCTCCGAAAGGTGGTAGAGCGGCAGCACATAATGGCCCGCAACCAGCAGGCGATCGAGCGCCCGCACGGAGGCCGTGAAATCCTCCCGCGATCTTGCCGCGAGCAGCGCCGACAAGGCGCGGTCCACCACAGGCGATCGCACGCCCGCCCAGTTGAGCGTGCCCGGCTGGTCGGCCGCGATCGAACTCCATCGATTGACCTGCTCCTGCCCGGGCGAAGCGCCCACGACAAAGCCTTCGATGATGCAATCGAAGAGCTTGTCCTTGAGCCGGGCCCAGTATTGCGAACTGTCGACCAGCCGGATGTTCGGGCGGATGCCCACCTGCCTGAGCGTATCCGCGAAGGCCAGCGCGATGCGTTCCTTCTCGCGGGTCGTAACGAGGATCTCGAAGGCCAGCGGCTGGCCGCCGGAATGGGTCATCACGCCCTCGCGGATGGCATAGCCCGCCTCACGCAGGAGCTCGATCGCTCGGCGCATCACCGTCCGGTCCCGGCCCGAGCCGTCGGTTTTCGGCGGGGCCCAGCTCCCGTCGCGGATGGCCGGGGGCAGCGCGGCGAGTTCCGGCCCGACCAGCGCGATCTCGCGCTCCGAAAGCGGATTGCCCCGGAAGGAGAGGTCGCTCTCATCGAAGAACGAGCCGGTGCGGCGATAGACACCCGAGAACAGGTTCGCGTTGAGCCATTCGAAATCGAAGAGCGAGAACATCGCCTCGCGCACGCGGATGTCGGAGAAGGGCACGCGCCGCGTGTTGAAGATGAAGCCCGACATGCCTTTCGGGGCGTTGATCGGCACGGCACGCCGCTCGATCCGCCCCTCGCGCAACGCTGGGGTGTCATAGCCGTTCAGCCATTTTGCGGGGTCGATCTCGGCCCGGAAATCGATGAGCCCGGTCTTGAAGGCTTCGAATTGCGTGTTGGAATCGCGGAAGAATTCCAGCCTGAGGGTATCGAAATTGTAGAGCCCGCGATGGGCGGGCCAATCCGCGCCCCAGTAATCCGCGCGCCGCCGAAGCGTGATCGAGGTGCCGGGCTCCACCGCTTCGAGCCAGTAGGGGCCGGAGCCGAGAAAGGCATTGAAGCCCATGTTCTCGAAGCGCTCCGGGTCTGTGGCATGGGCCGCGAGCACCGGCATCAGGCCGATGATGAGCGGGAATTCGCGATCATTCGCCGCCTTGAAGGTGAAGCGGATGGTGCGCTCGTCGCGGATCTCGATCCGCGCGATTTTCTCGGCGTTGCGGCGGTAATTCGGGCGGCCCCGCTCGGCAAAGAGCTTCCACGAAAACGCGACATCGGCGGCCGTCACCGGTTTCCCATCCGAAAAGCGCGCGCGCGCATTGATCCGAAACTCGACGAAAGAGCGGTCCGGCGGGGTCGCCACGCTTTCCGCCAGAAGCCCGTAGAGCGTGAAGGGCTCGTCCTGCGAGCGCATCATCAGGGGCTGAACGATGTAGGGCACCATCACCGCCGGCGCGTTGCCACGCACGCTCATCGAATTCAGCGTGTCGAACGAGCCGGCAATCGCCTGCCGCAGCAGGCCGCCCTTGGGCGCATTCGGGTTCGCATAGGGCAGGTGCGGGAAGCCAGCCGGCAGATCCGGCTCGCCATGCATCGCGATGCCGTGGCGGTGCGGCGCATCCTCGGCCGAAAGGCGGGGGGCGGCAAGCGCTCCGGCGCTCGCGCCCAGCCCTGCGAGAACTGCCCGGCGATGCGGTCCTGCATTCCTGATTCGGTGATTTTTCATGCCATGAGAATAAGCAGGCGCAGGGTGAGATGCCATGCTCGCGCGGCGGAAACGTCACGCTTCAGCCGCATTCGACCCGGAGTGACAGGCGAGGGATTCGCGACGATTCTCCCGCCCCGGGGGTTGCGAAAAATCCGCAAACGCGCTTAAGCAAACCGCGCATCCGGCAGGATCGGCAAGCGAAAGCCCGGCCGGAAGGAAACCTGGCCGGAACCGGAAAAGAGGACGATTTTCAAATGAAGCTCCGCTTCGCCCCCCTGGCTCTCGCCATCGCTTTCGGCCTCGCCTCGTTCGGCGCTGAGGCGCAGGGGCAGCGCCCCGCCCAGCCGGCTCCGGCACCGGCGGCGCCCCCGCAGGCGCCCGCGGCGGTGAAGGTGCCGCTCAAGGCTTCGCCCGGCCAAGCCGATTGGGTGAAGGTCTGCGACGAAGACCCGGCCGCGAGGAAAACCGTCTGCCTCACCTCGCGGGAATTCGTGGCGGAGAACAACCAGCCGGTGATGGGCATCGCCATCTACCAGGTAAAGGATGATCCGCGCCGCTTCGCGCGTCTCGTCGTTCCGCTCACCTTCATGATTCCGCCGGGCGTGCGCCTGTCGACCGAGGGTCTGAACCCGATCGCCGGTCGCTTCCAGCTCTGCTCGCAGGAAGGCTGCTATGTCGAGGTCGAACTCAACGAGGCCGCCATCAATGCGATCAAGAAGGGCAACACCCTTCGCATCGACATGCAGAACCAGATTCAGCAGGAAGTGAATTTCGAGCTTCCGCTCGCCGGTTTCGCCAGGATCTATGACAGCGCCGGCCTTGACCGTGCGGCCATCCAGAAGCTGCAGGAGGAGGAAATCCGTCGCCAGCAGCAGGGTGGCGCGGCTCCGGCTCCCGGCGCGGACGACCTGAAGCGCCGCGGTGAGGAAATGGTTCGCCAGCGCCAGGGCCAGCCGCAATAAGCCGGCGCGAATGTCCCGAGGAAATGTGGAAACCGGCCGAAGAGGCCGGTTTTTTCATGTCCGCAACTTCATGACAGGCCGCAGGCGGCGGGCCGGGATCAGTGCATCATCGCGTTGTTCTTCGCGCGGAAATGCCCATCATGCTGCTTGCGGAAATGGTCCTGGATCTGCGGATGCCGAAGCGGGCGGGCACTATCATCGATGAGCAGGTTCTGCTCGGAGACATAAGCGATGTATTCCGTTTCGGCGTTCTCGGCGAAAAGATGGTAGAAGGGCTGGTCCTTCCGCGGGCGGAGATGCTCGGGGATCGAGAGCCACCATTCCTCGGAATTCGCAAATTCCGGGTCGACATCGAAAATCACGCCGCGAAACGGGTAGAACCGGTGGCGCACCACCTGTCCGATCGCGAATTTCGCCTCAACGAACTTGCCTTGACGGTCTTTCATGGCCCCAAACCTCGCACAAACCTAACTTAGGAGGTTTTTTCGCCACCTCAAGAGCCTTGAAGGGGGGGGCTTCAACGCTGCCAGCGGCGATGGCCCCACATCCACTGGCCGGGGCGCTCGCGGATGAATTGCTCGAATTGGCGCTGGATGGCGGCGGTGGTCTCCTGGAGGTCTGCCTCCCGATTCCCTGTTCGCTGCACGGGGACCTCCACCACATCGGCCTCGAAGGTCGCGCCGTTCCGTCGCGCGACCACGCCAGCGAAGAGTGGGACATCCCGCCCGCGCGCCAGCAATGCCGGGAAGATGGTGGAGGGCGCAGGCCGGCCGAAGAAGGGCACCGGAAGCCCCGTGAGATCCCGAAGATCCGCCATGATCGTCACGCTGCCGCCATCGCCGACGATGCGCAGCAGCTTGCGGGCGGTTTCGCTGCCTTTCGTGTAGAGGCCGCGCGCATAGAAGGGGCCGCGCGCATCCGTCGCGCGCTCATCCACCAGCGGATTGCGCAGGCGCTGATACACGCCCGCCACCGGCAGGCCGTGATGATGCAGCAGCGGCGAAGCCAGCTCCCAATTGCCCAGATGCAGCGAGACGAACACCGCGCCGCGCGCTTGCGCGGATCTGATCGCCTCGAAGAAGCCGGGGCGGATCGTGAAGCGATCCTGCGCGGCGATCAGGGCTCGCAGGTGGAAAGCCTCGGCGCTGGTGCGTCCCAGATTGTCCCACATCTGGGCCAGCAGGTTCGCGATCTCGCCATCCGATTTCTCCGGGAAGGCCGCGCGCAAATGCCCCTCGGCGCGGCCATGCCGCTTGTCCAGCGGCGCGATCCTGCGCCAAAGGCTCCCGCCGAGCGCGCTGGCGCGATCCGGTCCCAGCGCCCGGATTGCGGCCGCGCCAAGATCGAACGCCGCGGCTTCCAGCCGGACTTGCGCGCGGCCTTCCCGGAGAAATCGGATGGCGAGATCGCGAACC
>NZ_JBJTDY010000116.1:0-3935 GCF_046092605.1 Rhabdaerophilum sp.
CCGCCCTACAGCCCCGACCTCAATCCCATCGAGAACGCCTTCGCCAAGCTCAAGGCCTTGCTGAGAAAGGCCGCCGCCCGGTCAATCGACCCGCTCTGGGACGCCATCGCCCGCATCATCCAGACCTACTCACCCCATGAATGCGCAAACTCCTTCGCCGCCGCAGGATATGATGCAGACTGAATGGAACCCGCTCTAGACGCGCACCATTGTAAGTAATTTCATCTTGACGTTGTCCGTTTTACCTCGAAATATGTAGGGTTGAAGGTGTCCTCCAGAGTTTTTTGGGCCCGCATTCAAGATTCGCATAGGCGGGGAGGGGCAGCCCGGTGTCTAGTCACGGCGACGACACGCGATCCGGTTACGGTGGACTGGCGAGCGTCAATACGCTCGAAGACTTGAAGAGGGCCCTCGAAGCCTTCAGCGAGGCTGCCGGATTCCGCTATTTCTTTCTGCGCGCCGTGTTGCGTTCGCAGTGTGGACCAGGGCGAACCGTCAAGCTCGGAAACTATCCTCAAGCCTGGCTCGAGCACTTCGCCGCGCAGAATTATCGAACGGTCGATCCGGTGGCAGCCCATGCCCGCTCCTGTTCGGCGCCATTGCGGCTCAACGACCTCGACCTGCGCGACTTCCCGTTGATCACCCGCTTCCTGCAGGATGCGCGTGACTTCGGCGTGTACGGCGGCGTCTCCATTCCGCTCTGCTCGCCGAAACTGTGGGGCTATCTCAATTTCAACGCGCCGGTTTCGGAGGAGCGGGTCGAGAGCGAGATCTCGAACGCCTTCCTGTTCGCGGCCCACGTCGTCGAAACCCTTCCGCGCGTCCTGCCAGAGCCGGCGCAGATCAGTTTCTACGACCGGCTGTCGCGACGGGAGCGCGAAGTGCTGTTCTGGGCGTCCTCAGGAAAGACGGCCTGGGAGACCAGCCAGATCCTCGGGATCAGCGAGCGCACGGTCGTCGCCCATTTGACGCATGGGATGAGCGTGCTCGGTTGTTCGAACAAGACCCAGGCGGTCAACATCGTCAGCGCCGAGCTGGACGCCGACCAGGACCTCTTGCCATTGCGCCAGGGCTACTGAACGCTGCGCGCGCACGCCCTAGCTGGGAACGATGGAATCGGGATCGAAGGGGGTCAGTTTGAAGCTGGCCGTGGCCCGGGCCACGATCTTGCCGTCCTCGCCGCTGAGCTTGGCTTCCAAGAAGGCGATCGCCTTGCCGAGAGAGGTGATCTGGCCGTCGCCAAACAGCCGACCGCAGCGCGCGGGGCGCACGTAGTCGACCGCGAGCGAGATGGTGGTCCCCGACATGGTGGCCTGTGTGGTGCTCAGGATTGTCGAGCCCATGGTCTCGTCCAACATCGCGACCAGGATGCCGCCATGGATGAAGCCCGCCGGATTGGTGAAACGTTCGTTGCCGTCGAACGAGAGCCGGATCGTCTTCGCGTCAATATCGAAATCGACCAGCGTCCAATCGACCATTTCGGCGACTTTCGGGCGGCGACCAAGCTTGTCGAAGATTGACGGAGGCCACATTGAAGAATTCCGTGATGTTGATCTATGGTTGAGCTTACGCGCGGTTGGACGGCTCATATAGCCTGGCCCGCGACGCGGACCTAGCACCCGCCAGTGGCCCGGGCTCGGTCACCAAACGATATCGAACCCGATCAGGTGGCGAACGCCGCTGAAGCCCTCCACGCGCGCGGGCGGGCCATGCAGCTGGGCGTAGGGGACCATCGAGACAAACGCCCGCACCGTCTCCTCGACCTCAATACGCGCGAGCGCCTCGCCAAGGCACCGGTGTGCGCCTGAACCGAAGGCGAGGTTCAGCTTGGGCGATGTCGTGCGGTGAATGTCGAAGCTGTCCGGGTTAGGGAACACCCCAGGGTCCCGCAAGGCGCCGAGCATGGATATGCTGAGGATCGAACCTGCGGCGACCTCGACTCCGCCGATCTCCAGATCCTGCAGGACGAACCGGGGCACCGAACCCACGGCAGGCTCGAACCGGAGCACCTTATCGACGATATTCGTCGCCAAGCTGGGGTCGCGCTGGAGGTCGGCCCAGGCTTCGGGGTGCTCGATCCGGAGAGAGATAGCCATGGTGATGGCTGTGCGTGTCGTGTCCGACCCAGCCAGGATCGCGCCTGCGATCTGCACATAGGTCTCCTCGGCGGTGTAGTCGCCCTGGCTGTCGACCTTGGCCAGATAGTCAGTGAGGAAGTCGTCGCGTGGCGTCCGCCGGCGCTCTTCGAGCAGCCCTCTGACGTAGGACAAAAGGCGCTCGGTCCCGTCGTTGATGGAGTCGAGCTTGTCGGCGCTGAAGACGCCGAGACCGACGGCGGCCCTGCGGATCCATTCACCAAAAGCGTCGGTGTCTTCGGGCGGAACCCCCAGGATGCTGCAGAGCATCGAGACCGGAAACCGCTTCCCGTAGTCCTCGGCGACGTTCATCCGGCCCTGGGCCAAATAGCTGCCCAAGAGATCCTGAGCCGCTGCGGCGATCTCCGGCTGCATGCGGCGGATGATCGGGAACGCGAACTGCCGCGAAAGCGGCGTGCGGCGGCGGATATGGGTCTCGCCGTTCGAGGCCAGCATTCCGTTCGCGTACAGCTCGAACAACGGCCCGTCCGTGACGCCATTGAACAACAGGGGTTCGAGCTCGAACTGCCGGGTTCGCGGATCCACCGCGGCAGCCTCGGAGAGCTCATGCGAGAAGATCGAATAGGCCTTCACGCCAAACGTCGTGTTGCCGTAGTGCCGGCACCAGACGGGCGTCTTCTCCCTGAGCGCGCGGATGACGCCATGCGGGTCAGTCCAGAGCAACTGCTCATCGACGTCGAACGGTTCGCCTTGCGCCACGCTGTCCGGGACGACCAGGCCTTCTATCAGTCCGGCCTGGTCACGCATTGACCGCTTCCGCCGCCGGCGCGACCCCGGTGTGGGGTCGGACGAAGGGATGCAGCTTGTAGCTGGCGGTCGACCGTGCGATCAGGCGGCCCTTGTCGTCGGTCAGCGTGCCTTCGAGGAAGGCCACTGACTTGCCCATCGTCGTGACGCGGCCCTCGGCGAAGATCTTTCCGCAGAATGCCGGACGGCAGAAATCCGTGGTCATCGAGATGGTGGTGCCGAACAACTCGGCGTCGGTGGTCGCCACCAGCGCCGAGCCCATCGTCTCGTCGAGCATGGTGGAGAGGAAGCCCCCGTGCACATAGCCCATCGGATTGGAGAACAGCTCGCTGGCGATGAAGGATAGCGAGACCGTCCGCGCGGCCTTGTCGTTGGCGATGAACTCCCAGCCAACCATCTCCGCCATTTTGGGCTTGTCGCCGAGCGAGTCAAAGATCGAGGCCGTCATCGGAGGGCTCCTAAAACACAAGGGGCCAGCCATGCCTGACCCTGGATTGGTCGAAAGGTTCGGCGGTTACGCATCGGCGCGGAATTGTAAGTTCTTCCACCTTGACGGGGCGGCGGGCAGTCACGATCGGACCCGCTCGGCGCTCTAGAGCGGTTTCTCTGCGCTGTGAATCGGGAGGGATTCCCAAATCAGTGATGGGGTGATTCAAGCTGCGTGCTGGTGAAGGAGGCTGGCATGCATGGGTCATCCTTTGTCATGTGATCTTCGAGATCGGGCGTTGGCGGCGGTGGACGCCGGGCTGAGCCGGCGGGGCGCGGCGGAGCGGTTCGGGGTGAGCGCGGCCAGCGTGATATCCGGCTGGACCCGTACAGCCTCCAGGATCACCTCGGCATGGGCCTCGATCCTGTGCGAGGTCTTGTCGCCGCCCTGAGGCTTGGGGCGGGCATGGCCCTGCAGGCGGCGCAGCTGGTCCCAGCGGATCACGCTGGCCGCGCTCACCCCGAACCGCTCCGCCGCGCCCCGCCGGCTCAACCCGGCGTCCACCGCCGCCAACGCCCGGTCTCGAAGATCACATGACAATGGAT
>NZ_JBJTDY010000117.1:0-4027 GCF_046092605.1 Rhabdaerophilum sp.
AAGGGGACTGCGCCGTGACTCAAACCACGCTGGCCGATCAGGTTGTCATCGAGGGAATTGGTGTTCATCGGGGTCAACCCGCGCGCGTTGTTCTTCATCCGGCAGAAGCGAATTCAGGCATCACCTTCCTGCGCACCAATCTTCCGAACGGCACCCAGCGGCTGATCGAGGCGCGCCATACCTCGGTGCAGGATACGCAGCTCTGCACCATCATTGGTGACAAGACCGGTGCCAGCATTGCCACCATCGAGCATCTGATGTCGGCTTTGGCCGGTCTCGAGATCGACAATGTCCTGGTCGAGGTCGATGGGCCGGAAATGCCGATCCTCGACGGCTCCTCGCGCATCTTCGTCGAGCAGATCCTTCAGGTGGGTGTGAAGCGTCTCTTCGCGCCGCGCAAGATGGTCCGGGTGCTGCGCCCCGTGCTGATCGAGATGGGCAACGCCCATGCCGAACTCTCGCCTTATGATGGTTTCCGGCTCGATATCGAGATCGATTTCAAGAACCCGGCCATCGGCCGCCAGACCTATTCTTTTGATTTCTCGGCCGATCGCTATCGCCGTGAGGTCGCCGCCGCCCGCACCTTCGGCTTCATGAAGGATGTGGAGGCGCTCTGGAAAGCGGGCCTCGCCCTTGGCGCCTCTCTCGAGAATACCGTTGCCGTTGGCGAAGACCGCGTGGTCAATCCCGAAGGCCTTCGCTTCCCCAATGAATTCGTTCGCCACAAGCTGCTGGATGCCATTGGCGATCTTTCGCTTGCTGGCCATGCCCTGCAGGGCCACTACAAGGCCTTCTGCCCCGGCCACAAGCTCAACGTTATGATGCTCTCCGCCCTGTTCTCCGATCGGCGGAATTATGCCGTCACCGATGCGGTTCGCCGGCCGGCCCGGGCCCGCGGTGAAATGGTGATGCAGCCGGTCGCGGCCTTCGCTCCCGAGGTCAACTGAATATCCTCGGCGAAACCTGTCGCATTTTGAAGCCGTTGCCACAAATATGCCGCGTCGATTCGGTTAACGACATTCCATGATGAGTGCTGACGGGCTCTTGCCTTGAGGGGCGGTTTCCACCAGAAGAACGCAATCGTTATGGTGAATCCGGCCTTGCCCTTGGGGCGAGTTCGGGAACAATCTCCCGGTTCAGTTTGGGGGCAGGGTGGTCGTGATGACGGACGGAAACGACAAGAATCGCAAGCCGGGCCGGGCCAGTTTCTTCCTGCGGCTCACGGCGGGTGCCCTCATGGCCGTCTCGGTCGCGGCCTGCGAAACCGTTTCCGACACGATCTCGAGTTTCAATCCCTTCGAGGACAAGGGCCCGAAGAGCGATATCGGCAAGGATGAGCGTGCCGAAGTGCTGTTCAACGATGGCCTCGCGCGCCTGGAGGCCCGCGATTATGGTGGCGCTTCCAAAAAGTTTGCCGAACTTGACAAGCAATATCCCTATTCGGGCTGGTCGCGCCGCGCGATGGTGCTGTCGACCTTCTCTTCCTACGAGGGGGGCGATTACGCCGAGGCGATCAGCGTCGGTCGCCGTTATGTCCAGCTTTATCCTGCCAGCCCCGATACGCCCTATGTGCAATATCTGGTCGGCATGAGCTACCACAACCAGATTCTCGATGTTCAGCGTGATCAGGAACGCGCCGAAAAGTCGCTTCAGACTTTCGAGGATCTCGTCCGCAAGTGGCCGAACTCGGAATATGCCGGCGATGCGCGCGATCGCATCCGCATGGCGCGAGACCAGCTTGCCGGCAAGGAGATGGAAGTGGGGCGCTTCTACCTCGAACAGCGCAACTTCACAGGGGCGATCAACCGCTTCCGCGAGGTGCTGGTGAAGTACCAGAACACGCGCCATGTGGAAGAGGCCCTCTCACGCCTCACCGAGGCCTACATGGCTCTGGGCGTCGTGAAGGAGGCGCAGACAGCGGCCGCCGTGCTGGGCCATAACTTCCCTGAAAGCCAGTGGTACAAGGATGCCTTCACGCTGCTGAAATCGGGCGGGCTCGAGCCGCGCGAGGATCGTGGCTCCTGGATCAGCAAGACCCTGCGTTCGATGGGCCTCTCGGCCGTCCTCTGATCGCCGGGAAGAGCACGCCATGCTCTCCCGGCTCTCGATCCGCGATATCGTTCTGATCGAGCGGCTGGACCTTGGTTTCCGGCAGGGCCTTTCCGTTCTCACGGGCGAAACCGGCGCGGGCAAGTCCATCCTGCTCGATTCGCTGGCGCTGGCACTGGGCGGGCGCGGCGATGGCGCGCTCGTGCGCGCGGGCGCGATGCAGGGGCAGGTGACGGCCGTTTTCGATCTCCCGCCCGATCACGGGGCGATCCTCGCCGCCGGGGAGGCTGGTGCCGAGGTCGAAGGTGATCTCATCCTGCGCCGCGTGCAGATGGCTGATGGCCGCTCGCGCGCCTATGTGAACGACCAGCCGGTTTCCATGCAGGCGCTGCGCGCCATCGGGGCCGCGCTAGTGGAAATCCACGGCCAGCACGCCGATCGCGCGATGATCGACCCAGGCACGCATCGCGATCTCGTGGATGATTTTGCGGGCCTGGGCGATGATGTCGCCGAGCTTTCCCGGCTTCATGCCCAATGGCGTGAGGCGGGACGCGTCCTTCGCGAGCATGAGGCGCGCATCGATGCCGCGCGGCGCGAAGCAGACTATATCCGCCATGCCACCGCTGAACTCGAGAAACTTGCGCCTGAGCCGGGCGAGGAAGAACGCCTCGCCTCCGAGCGTCAGCGGATGATGCAGGCCGAGAAGATCACCGGCGATCTGCGCGAAGCCGCTGACATCCTCTCGGGCGACCATGCGCCGGGGCCGATCCTGCTCTCGGTGCTGCGCCGGCTCGAACGGCGCCGCGAGCAGGCTGGGCCCGATCTCGCGGTGGCCGTCACCACGCTCGACGCCGCGCTGCAATCGCTTGATCTCGCGCATCAGAGCCTCGAGGCGGAGTTGCGGCAGGCGGAATTCGACCCGCGTGAACTGGAACGGATCGAGGAGCGGCTCTTTGCCCTGCGTGCCGCCGGGCGGAAGTACCAGACGCCCGTGGACGACCTGCCTGCACTCGCCGCGAAACTCGCGGGCGATCTCGAGGCACTGGACCATGGCGAGGCCGAGCTTGTCCGCCTCCAACGGGATGTCGCCGCGCGCGAGGCCCTGCTCTCCACCAAGGCGCGGATGGTCTCGGAGAAACGCCGGAACGCCGCGCTTGCGCTGGATGAGGCGATTGCCGGCGAATTGCCGCCGCTGAAGCTCGAACGCGCCCGCTTTGAAACCCGTGTCGACAGCGATCCCGCCCGCCTCGAAGCCACCGGCATCGATCGCGTGGAGTTCCATGTCGCGACCAATCCCGGCTCGCGGCCCGGCCCCATGATGAAGGTCGCCTCGGGGGGTGAACTCGCGCGCTTCATGCTGGCGCTGAAGGTGACGCTGGCGGATCGCGGCTCGGCGCCGACGCTCGTTTTCGACGAGATCGATACGGGCGTGGGCGGCGCGGTGGCCGATGCCATCGGCGCAAGGCTCGCGCGGCTCGCAGCCCGCGTGCAGGTGCTCGCGGTGACGCATGCGCCGCAGGTCGCGGCGCGCGCGAGCACGCATTTCGAGATCTCGAAAACCGCGATTGGCGAGGGGGATCGGGTGGCGACGGGTGTGCGCCTGCTCGATGATGCCGCGCGGCGCGAGGAGATCGCGCGCATGCTCTCGGGCGCGGCCATCACGGATGAGGCCCGCGCGGCCGCCGCCCGCCTGATGGAGACGTGAAAAATGACATCGATCCAGGCGATGAATGAGATAGAAACTGATCGAAAAAAATTCGATGCATTTCTTCATAGTCGCGATGACAAAATAAATTATCTTTGTGACAAATTTTTGAATGTAATTCCGAATGCAAAAAAATCAGAATTGTATAATTTTTTTAATGAAATTCAATACAAAGATATTGACCCGCTTTGTTTACATGTTTTTCGTCAGATTGAAGGAAAACATAAACATTTCAATTCAGAATTTCTTGTAACAATTATGAGGTTATATGAA
>NZ_JBJTDY010000118.1:0-7116 GCF_046092605.1 Rhabdaerophilum sp.
CAGGAAAGCTGCTCCGCGCATTGTCTTCGATTGAAATGCCGTACACTTGCATCCGCCTCATGGATCGCATGCAAAAAACGCATCACACTCCATCTGTTCCTTGCGCAAAAACGGTTGCTTAAAGCGCAGGCTTGCCTACAACTCGGGCTGTGAATTTAAAGGTCCGGGCGAGAACCGTCTTTAAAGCCACGACCAAAAAAGGGAGAAAACGAATGAAGCGCCGTCAGTTTCTGACTGCCGCAGGGGCCGGGCTTGCCGCCGGCGCCATTGCGAAGCCCGCCATTGCCCAGTCCGCACCTGAGGTGAAGTGGCGTTTGACCTCGAGCTTCCCGAAGTCGCTCGACACCCTCTACGGCGCCGCCGAGACCTTCTCGAAGGCCGTCGCCGACATGACGGACAACAAGTTCCAGATCCAGGTCTTCGCGGCCGGTGAAATCGTGCCGGGCCTGCAGGCCCAGGACGCCATCACCAACGGTACGGTCGAGGTCGCCCACACGGCGTCCTATTACTATGTCGGCAAGGACCCCACCTTCGCGTTCGGCACGGCCGTTCCGTTCGGCCTGAACTCGCGCCAGCAGGATGCTTGGTTCATGCATGGTGGCGGCAACGACCTCCTGAACGAGTTCTATGCGGGCTTCAACATCCATGCCTTGCTGGGCGGCAATACAGGCTGCCAGATGGGCGGTTGGTTCCGCAAGGAAATCAAGAATGTGGCCGATCTCAACGGTCTCAAGATGCGGATCGGCGGCTTCGGCGGCCGCGTGCTGACGAAGCTCGGCTCCGTGCCGCAGCAGATTGCCGGCGGCGACATCTACCCGGCGCTCGAGAAGGGCACCATCGATGCGGCGGAGTGGGTTGGTCCCTATGATGACCAGAAGCTCGGCTTCAACAAGGTGGCACCGGTCTATCACTTCCCGGGCTGGTGGGAAGGCGGCGCTGCGCTGCACTTCTTCATCAACAAGGCGAAGTGGGAAGGCCTGCCGAAGGTCTACAAGGCGATCCTCGAGAACGCCGCCCAGCATGCGAACACCGACATGCAGGCGAAGTATGACGCCCGCAACCCGGCGGCGATGAAGGCTCTCTTTGCGGCCGGCACGCAGTTCAAGCCGTTCCCGCCGGATGTCATGCAGGCCTGTTGGAAGGCGGCGAACGAGATCTACGCCGAGACCACCGCCTCGAACCCGAAGTTCAAGAAGGTCTATGACAGCATGGTCGCCTTCCGGAACGACGAGTATCTCTGGTGGCAGGTCGCCGAAATGACCTACGACCAGTACATGATCAACTTCGTGACGCGCGGCTGATTGGCCCACGCCACGCAAGATCAGGAACGGCGGCCTTCGGGTCGCCGTTTTTTGTTGCGTTCGGGCCCGCCCGTCACGCGCAAAAAAGCCCGGTCTCGCGACCGGGCTTTCGTTTTTCGGAAAGTGCCTGGGCCTTAAGGCGCCTTGGGCTGAGGCATGCCCGGCATGATGATGCCGCCCGGCGCGCCGCCACCCGGGCCGCCGAGGCCCGGAATGCCGCCGCTGAAGCCCGGCGGGGGGCCGAAGCCGCCTCCGCCCGGAATGGTGAGGTTACGCATCTGCTCTTCCACCTTCTTCGGGTCGATGGTGACCTGCTGGCCCTTGTAGACCATGACCATCTGCGGGAAGGCGATGACGAGGCCGACCATGATGCACTGGATGACCACGAATGGCACCGCGCCCCAGTAGATCTGACCGGTTGTCACCGGCTCCATCGAATGGCCGGTCACCTTGTCGGTATAGGGCAGCTTCGGTGCCACGGATCGCAGATAGAAGAGCGCAAAACCGAAGGGCGGATGCATGAAGCTCGTCTGCATGTTCACCGCGAGGATGACACCGAACCAGATCAGGTCGATCCCCAGCTTCTCCGCCGGCGGGCCGAGCAACGGCACGACGATGAAGGCGAGTTCGAAGAAGTCGAGGAAGAAGGCGAGCAGGAAGACCATCACGTTCACGACGATCAGGAAGCCCGTCTGGCCACCCGGCAGCGAGATCAGCAGATCCTCCACCCAGCGATGGCCATTCACCCCGTAGAAGGTGAGCGAGAACACGCGCGCGCCGACCAGGATGAACACCACGAAAGCCGAGAGCTTCGCGGTGGAATCCAGCGCCTGGCTCATCAGGCTGAGGTTCAAGCGGCGCTTGGCCAGAGCGATGATCATGGCACCGGCGGCACCCATCGCGCCACCTTCCGTCGGGGTTGCGAGCCCGATGAAGATGGTGCCGAGCACGAGGAAGATGAGGCCCAGCGGCGGCATCAGCACCACGATGACCTCGGTCGCCAGACGCGAGAGCAGGTTCAGCTTCAACGCCTTGTTCGCCACCGCGATCGCGTAGGCCACGATCATGGCCGCAAACCCGGCGATGATGCCTTCTGACCCCTTCTGCACATAGCCGACGAGCAGGTTGGACTTCCAGAAGGCGAGGCCGAAGGTCAACAGAGCCACCACGGCCAGCGAGGTCACGC
Organism: Rhabdaerophilum sp.; assembly: GCF_046092605.1. Classification (NCBI taxonomy): domain Bacteria; kingdom Pseudomonadati; phylum Pseudomonadota; class Alphaproteobacteria; order Hyphomicrobiales; family Rhabdaerophilaceae; genus Rhabdaerophilum; species Rhabdaerophilum sp. Next base: position 2,488 of record NZ_JBJTDY010000118.1, read on the forward strand.
CGCCGCCGAGAGTCCGCGCCTCGCTCGGCAAGGCCGGGCAGGATTTCGGATAAAGCATCGACATCAGGAACACGTAGCCGGCATAGAGGCATGACAGAACGATGCCCGGGATAAAGGCGCCCTCATACATGTCACCCACCGAACGGCCGAGCTGGTCGGCCATGACGATGAGAACGAGCGAGGGCGGGATGATCTGCGCCAGCGTGCCGGAGGCCGCGATGACGCCCGAGGCGAGACGGCGATCATAGCCGTAGCGCAGCATGATCGGCAGCGAGATCAGGCCCATCGAGATGACCGAGGCCGCGACCACGCCCGTGGTGGCCGCGAGCAGCGCGCCCACGAAGATGACCGCATAGGCAAGGCCGCCGCGGATCGGGCCGAAGAGTTGGCCGATCGTGTCCAGCAGGTCTTCCGCCATGCCCGAGCGCTCGAGGATGAGACCCATGAAGGTGAAGAACGGGATCGCGAGCAGCACGTCGTTGTTCATCGTGCCATAAACGCGTTCCGGCAGGGCCTGCAGGAAGTTGGGCACGAAGAGGCCCATCTCGATGCCCACCACGGCGTAGAAGAGGCCGCAGGCGGCGAGCGCGAAGGCCACGGGGTAGCCCAGCAGCAGGAAGATCACCAGCGAGGTGAACATGATGGGCGCCATGTAATACTCGACCCATCCGAGGAAACCCGGCTTTTTCACCACGGGCAAGCCAGAGGCAAGAGCGGGGTCGGAAAGGAGCAGCGCCACGATTGCCACGGCGATCAGCGCGCCCGTGATACGAACGAAACGATTGAACATCGGACTGTTCCTGACCGTTACTTCTTGACGATGCCGGCTTCTTCGGCAGCTTTCAGCAGGCGCTCCGCCTCGGCTTCCGCCGCAGCACCATGGCCCACCACCGCGTTCACATCCTCAAGATCGCCGCGGATGATGGCGACGCGCTTGATCAGTTCCGAGAAGGCCTGCAGCAGCAGCAGCACGAAGCCGAGCGGCACCAGGATCTTCGCCGGCCAGACCGTGAGGCCGCCGGCATTCATCGATTGCTCGTTGATCTGGAAGGAGCGCAGGAAGAACGGCCAGCCGTGCCAGATCATGATCCAGCAGAAGGGGATCAGGAAAAAGACATGGCCGAAAACATCGATCCAGTCGCGGGTGCGCTTGGCGAAATGGCTGGTCACCACATCGATGCGAATGTGCTCGTTTTTCAGGAATGTATAGGCCGCACCCAGCATGAAAACGGCACCGAACAAATACCATTGCATCTCGAGCCATGCATTTGACGAGACGTTGAACAACTTGCGGACCACTGCATTGACGGTGGAAATAACCACGGCCGCGAGGATCGCCCATTTGATGACCTGGCCGACGCGCGTGTTCAAAGCGTCGATGATCCCGCTGATTTTCAGAAGATTTTGCACGCCCTTCTCCCTTCAGACCTGTCCCGCGCGTTGCTTCGCGCGGCATCTTCATCTTTGCTCTGGCCGCATCTTGAGAAGGCTGCGGCCACACCTTTCGTGACTATTGCGTGTTACTCAGCATCACGAGCCGGACCATGAATGGCCGGAGCTACTCGCATGGCAGATGGCCCGCCCCCGCACAACCGCCCCTCTCCTGCGGTTTTGGCATGCGCTCCCTGCGCCACCGGTATGGTGGAAAAGTTGCTAACGCAGCGCGTTGTGCCTGACAAGCGCCTTTGTCCTCCGCGCACAGGCTCAGGCGGGCGGGCCTGCCGCGCGTTCGGCGCGCCGGCGCGCGCGCTCCCGGTGGATCATGTAGACGCCGCTCGCCAGGATGAGCATCAGCCCCGCCATCGCGACGGGGCTCGGCACATCGCCGAACATCAGGAAGCCGATCATCACCGCCCAGACGATCACGCTGTAGCGGAAGGGCGCCACGGCCGAGAGATCGGCCTCGCGATGCGCCTCGATGATCGCGTAATTGCTGATGAGGACCAGCACGGCCGCCGCCGCCAGCGCCATCAGAATGTCGGGCGGCACGGGTTTCCAGACACCCTCCTGCAAGGTGAGAAGGGCACCAGCCACCAGCGTGCCGCAGGAGGCCGCCAGCGTCAGCATCAGGCTGGGCAAATGGTCCGGCATCCACCGCGTAAGGGTATCGCGCAGGGCAATCAGCACGGTGCAGCCGAACACCATCGCCACGGCCCAGATCGGCACGGCGCGCCCCTCGGGTCGCAGCACCAGCAGAATGCCGATGAATCCGACCGTGATTGCGCTCCAGCGGCGCCAGCCCACCTTCTCGCCCAGGAACAGCGTCGAAGCCGCCGTGATGAAGAACGGCGCGAGCATGGTGATGGCGATCGCTTCCGCAAGCCCGATGCCCGCCAGCGCGCCGATATAGAGCGTGGCGATGACGCCCTCGAGGCCCGCTCGCATCAGCGCGAAGCGGCTCATCGCATAGCGCAGATCGCTGAAGCGGCGTGTGATGAACACGACGATCACCAGAGCCGAGAGGCTGAACAGGCCACGGATGATCAGCGCCTGCCCGGCATCAAGCATGGTCCGGGCATATTTCATGAAGGCATCATTGCCGGTGAAAACCAGCATGGCCAGCATCATCGCGAGAATGCTGCGCAAGTTGGTCTGGCTTTGCGGCATCTGTCCTGGCCGATCTCGAAAGAAGCCGCCCGTCGGGCGGTCAGGTGCGGGGAAACCCCCGAGGGCCCAGCGCGAGGCGCCTGTGGTAGCGGATGCATTCCTGCAGGGCAATCATCGGAACGTTGCCTCGATGGCAATCGGTAGCATTAACGTGGGCTTAAATTGCGCGTGTTAGTTGAATAAGATCGGCAGGTTTGCAGAAGGCAGCCTTCATGGCGAGGCAGAACATCCCTTCTTCCTTTTCCAAGGCTCGTGCATGACCTCGAGATTAAGCCTTTTTTACAGACGTCAATCGCCGCCTGTGGCCCTCCCCGAGGGCGTCGAAGCACCGATCGCTGCCGCTCCGGTCGGGGATGTAAAATCTGCCGATGCGGCCATGATGCCTGCACTGGACCTTTTCGAGGAGGATGTCCTTCGCCTCTCCGCTGACCTGTCGCGCGAGAGCAGCGATGCCTCCGCGCTGCTCGGGCAGAGCATCACGCGACTTGATGCGGTGAAGACGGCCATCGATCGTCTGCGCCATCACAGTGAATCCGTCAGCGACCAGGTCGCGGGTGTCACGCAATCGACCGATCTCCTGGCGGGAGCTGCCAGCGAGATCGTCGGCACCATCGAGCAGGTCCATCGCTGCAGCGCCTCCGCGCAGAACCGCGCCGAAGCCTCCTCGCGCGATTTCCAGAGCCTCGGCGAAGCGGTCCAGGAGATCGGCAACCAGCTGAGCGCGATTGGCGAGATCGCTTCCCGCACCAATCTGCTTGCGCTCAATGCCACCATCGAGGCGGCACGCGCCGGCGAGGCAGGCCGTGGTTTCTCGATCGTGGCGCAGGAGGTGAAGGCCTTGTCCGTCGCATCCGCGCAGGCCGTTTCCGCCATCCGCGATCGCATGGGGGCACTGGAAGCCGTGACCCGGCGCGCCATTGCCGGGATGGCCGGCATTTCCGCCGATATCGCCGACCTCGCCCCGATCTGCGCCGGCATTTCCGATGCCGTGCAGGAGCAGCGCACGACCATCGAGAGCCTGCGCCAGCAGATGGAAAGCGCGCAGGTCGCGGTGGAGGGCGTTGCCCGCGAGGTCAGCTCCATCGCCGATGTCGCTGCCGAAGCGCGGCGGAACAGCCTTGATGCGAACGAGATCAGCCGCCAGGCCGCAGGCGAAGCCTCGCAGCTCGGCCGCCGTGTCGTGACGGTGCTGCGTTCGATGCCGATCGCCAATCGCCGGCGGCATGAGCGCTTTCCCATCGATCTCGCGCTGCGCATTCGGAACGGTGTCGGTTCGCTCAGCGCTCACAGCTTCGATGTCAGCGAAGGCGGCATGCTCATCCGCCGGATTGAAGGTTTCGCGCCCGTCATCGGCACGGTTCTGGATGTCGAGGCGACGCGCCTTGGCGCCATGCGTCTCAAGGTGGTGAATGTCTCGTCCCTTGGCATTCATTGCGCCTTCGCCGATCCGCCCGCGACGCTCATGGAAGCGATCAGCCGCGAGATCGGGTCGTTCCGGGAAGTCCACCAGCCGCTCGTCGAGCGTGCGGTGAATTTCGCGGCAGAGATCACCGAAGCCTTCGAGCGCGAACTGACATCCGGCAAGCTCAGCATGCCAAACCTGTTCGATGTGAATTACCGGCCCATCGCCGGAACGGATCCCGTGCAATACGAGACGCAATATCTCTCCTGCTTCGACGCCGCATTGCCGCCCGTCCTTGAAAAAGCGCTGGCCGCCGACAGCCGGATGGTTTTCGCGCTGGCGATCGACCGCAACGGCTACATTCCGGTGCATAACCGCAAGTTCAGCCAGCCGCAGCGGCCGGGTGATCGCGCCTGGAACATCGCGAATTGCCGCAACCGCCGGATCTTCGACGATCGTGCCGGCCTTCTGGCCGCGCGTGTCATCGGCGATTCCCTGATCCAGACCTACAATGGGGATATGGGATTTGGCGTGGTCGTGAAGATGATGCATGGGGTTGCGCCCAACCGCATCCGCAGCCTGATTGGGGGGGGCGTGCGGATGCGGATGGGCGCATCCAC
>NZ_JBJTDY010000119.1:0-5243 GCF_046092605.1 Rhabdaerophilum sp.
CGCATAGGCATGCTCCTGGTTCATCGGCGCGACGTAATCGAGCCGGTCGAAATAGGGCACGGCCTGAAGGTAAGTCTTGGCCTCGATCAGCTTCTCCGTGCCGCGATGCAAAAGGCCGATATGCGGATCGACACGCGTGACGATCTCGCCATCGAGTTCGAGCACGAGGCGCAACACACCATGGGCCGCGGGATGCTGCGGCCCGAAATTGATGGTGAAATTGCGCATATCGGGTTGTTCGGTCATCTCTTCACCCCTCAATGCCAGAAACCGAATTCGGCATTGATGCCATTCTGCTCAAGATATTTTTGGAACTCCGCCGACGCATCTGGCCGCCCCCCGAAGCGATCCCGAACAAGAGCCACGAGCAAGGCCTGGGTCGAGGCAGGCTTCAGATCATGCCAATACTCGTAATCGTCGTCGCCAAACTCGGATTCTACGGCCGGACCGAAATCACAGCCGGTCAGGCGACAATTAAAGGACGAATCCACCCAAAAATCAGCGGATTTGCCTGACGCCTCGCCTCTTGGGCTCGCAAACAGTTGAATTTCGATCCGACTGCCCACTGCCTCACCCCTTCGCCTTCTCGTCGCCCGGCAGCACGTAGTCGGTGCCTTCCCACGGCGAGAGGAAATCGAAATTGCGGAATTCCTGGTTGAGCTTCACCGGCTCGTAGACCACGCGCTTCTGCGCATCGTCGTAGCGCACCTCGACGAAGCCCGAGAGCGGGAAATCCTTGCGCAAAGGATGCCCCTCGAAGCCGTAATCGGTGAGGAGCCGGCGCAGATCCGGGTGATCCGAGAACAGGATGCCATACATGTCATAGGCTTCACGCTCGAACCAGATCGCGCCGGGATAGATCGCGACCGCGCTCGGCACGGGCGTGCGCTCGTCGGTCTCGATCTTCACGCGGATGCGGCGAACATGGCGCGGCGAAAGCAGGTGATAGACCACATCGAAACGCTTCTCGCGGGCCGGATAATCCACGCCGCAGATATCGATGAAGCTCAGGAAGGCGCAATCCGGGTCATCATGCAGGAAGGCCAGCACATCGAGAATCGCCGCCGCTTCCGCATGCACGGTCAATTCGCCAAAAGCGATCGACGTGCCGGTCACCTTGCCGGGCAGCGCCTTTTCAAGATGCGCCGCGAGGATGGAAAGAGCTTCGGTCATCGCATTCCCCTCGACGTCATGGCCGGACTTGTTCCGGCCATCCACGTCTGCAAAACCATTCCGAAGTCGTGGATGGCCGGGCTGAACCCGGCCATGACGATTGCAACGTCACCGCTCGATGGTCGATGTGCGGCGGATCTTCTTCTGCAGCAGAAGCACGCCATAGAGCAAAGCCTCGGCCGTGGGCGGGCAGCCCGGCACATAGATATCCACCGGCACCACGCGGTCGCAGCCGCGCACCACCGAGTAGCTGTAATGGTAATAGCCGCCGCCATTGGCGCAGGAGCCCATGGAGATGACGTAGCGCGGCTCGGGCATCTGATCGTAGACCTTGCGGAGCGCGGGGGCCATCTTGTTGGTCAACGTGCCGGCGACGATCATCACGTCGGACTGGCGCGGCGAGGCACGGGGTGCGAAGCCGAAGCGCTCGACATCATAGCGCGGCATGGAGAGCTGCATCATCTCGACCGCGCAGCACGCGAGGCCAAAGGTCATCCACATCAGCGAGCCCGTGCGCGCCCAGGCGATAAGGTCTTCCGAGGCCGTGACGAGGAAACCCTTGTCGGCCAGTTCCTTGTTGATCTCGCCAAAAAACGGATCATTCGCGCCCAGCACCTTGCCCGTCGCGGGGTCGAGGATGCCCTTCGGCTCAGGAGCAACAAGCGTATTCATCGTCGACACCTTTCGCGGGAAGCGCCTGCTACGCCAGCCCCGCTCAAATCAGAAGCGCTTCTGCGCCTCAATCCCATTCCAGCGCGCCCTTCTTCCACTCGTAGACGAAACCCACCGTCAGCACGAAAAGGAAGGCCATCATCGACCAGAAGCCGAACGCGCCGATATCCTGGAGCGCGACGGCCCACGGGAAAAGGAACGCCACTTCGAGATCGAAGATGATGAAGAGGATCGCGACGAGATAGAAGCGCACATCGAACTTCATGCGCGCGTCGTCGAACGCATTGAACCCGCATTCATAGGCCGAGAGCTTCTCGGGGTCCGGGTTCTTGTAGGCCACCGCGAAGGGCGCGACCATCAGCGCAATGCCGATGACCAGCGAGATGCCAATGAAAACGACCAGCGGCAGATAATCGAGGAGCAGCGTTTGCATGATGGACCGTTCGATTAAAGGAGCCGCGCGCCCCGCGCAAGGGAGAGCGGCGTCGCAGGTGGCCGATCATGCCGAAATTCCGACCAAGGAATAAGCGTCCTGCCCATCTTGCATGGCAAGATTCCATGAAGCATGCCGGAAGGGGGGCGCTTGCGGGCCAGCGATTTCCGGGACAACCTGCCGGATGTGGCGACCAGATTGTGAATCGCCCGCAACTTCAGGAGAAAAACATGCTGACGCGCCGCCTCGTCTTGGCAGGAGCCCTGGCCTCGAGCCTCATTCCCGGCCTTGCCGTGGCGCAGGGGCCAGGCCAATACACGATTTCCGGTGTCGATCCGCGCTCGCGCGAAAGCTATTCCGGCACCGCCCAGCTCACCAAGACCGGCGAGGATACCTGGCGAATCGTCTGGCGTATCGGCGGACAGACCTGGAATGGCCATGGAATTGGCGACGGGAAAGTGCTGGCCGTGAATTATTCCGGCCAGGGGGCCAGCGGCGTCTTCCTGATGATCGGCAAGGAAGGCGGCGGCTATGAAGCGGTCTGGAGCTACACGGGCGACACCAAGCTCGGCAGCGAGGAATGGAAGAAGGCGAACTGAGCCTTCAGCGGAGTTTCCGGCTCAAGGCCACCGCGGCGATGATGGCGAGGCAGAACAGGCTCGCCATCCAGTTCATGCGCTCGCCGAGGATCGGCACCGCGAACAGCATCGAGAGAAACGGCTGGAGCAGTTGCACCTGGCTCACCCGCAGGGGGTCCGCCGCAAGGCCACGATACCAGGCGAAGAAGCCGAGCCACATCGAGAACACCGTGACATAGGCGAAACCGAGCCACGCCGCCGGCTCCACAGCGCCCATCGGGCGGAACGCCCAGGCCACGGGAATCGTCAGCGGCAAATAGAGCACCAGAACCCAGCAGATCACGCGCTCGGGCCCGAGGCTGCGGCTCACTTCAGCGCCCTTCACATAGCCGAAGGCAGCCGAGATGACGGCCGCGAGGAGTGCCAGATCGGCGAGGCTCAGGCCCCTGCCCCCGTCGCCGGCCAGCCAGGCATAGAGGATCACCAGCGCGAAACCGAGAATCGCCGCCGCCCAGAAGGCGGTCGAAGCGCGTTCGCGTAGCAACAGCGCGGCGAGTGCAGCCGTTGCCAGCGGCAGGGCCCCGGTGATCACCGAGGCATGCACGGCGTCGACATGCCGCACGGCAAGGCCCAGAAACAGCGGAAAACCGATGACAATCCCCAGGCCGGCCTGCCCGAGACGAAAGACCTGTGACCGGTCGGGGCGCGGCGCGCGTGTCACGGCGAGATAGAAAGCTGAGAGCAGACCCGCCAGCGCGGCGCGTCCCGCCGTGATGAACAGCGGATCAAGCCCGGGAAAACCGGGGCGGTCTGTCGCCAGTCGCGTCATCGGAACGGTGATCGCGAAGATCACGACGCCCAGCAATCCAAGAAGAAAGGCCCGGTCCTGTTCGCGCATCTGGCAATCGGCCTTCGATGCGCAGCGCAAGGGAAGGGCAGGAGAAAAACTGGCGCGGGCGACGGGGCTCGAACCCGCGACCTCCGGCGTGACAGGCCGGCACTCTAACCGACTGAGCTACGCCCGCGCTTTTCCGCAAGGCCCGAGGGGCTTTGCGAGAGCCGATCCCCTAAGGAAGCCTCCCTGCCCTGTCAAGCGCGTTCGGAGGCTTCAGGAAAAATTGCCTTGCCGGCCTTCCGGCAGGCCGCTCAGGGCCCGGCATTACCGAGGCGATAACGGCGGATCTCGGCGGCGGAAAGCACGCGGATCCGGTCATGCGGGGTCGATTCCGCGAGGCTGATCAGGTCCTGCGAACCGCCCACGCGGCTCGCGTAATCGCGAAGCAGGCGAATTTCGTTCTCGCCGGCGAAAATCCGGCTTTGCAATGCCCCGCCGCCTTCCGGCGCATGGGCCTGCACGCGCGCCGACATGCGATGCACGCCAAGGCGCGCGCCATCCGGCACGATGCGCTTCTTCGCACCCATGAGGGTATAGACACAGGCCGAGGCGCATTGGCCTGGCACCACCGAAAGGCCGGGCGCATGCGAAACACGCCGGCCGCGCGCAGGCGAAGACTGGGCCTGAACACCCAGCACCGGCCGCCCGACCACCACGGATGCGCCCGCCTCGTGCAGCAGGGCGCCGAGGCGCAGGGCGCTTTCCACGTTCCCGCCCGGCGAATTGATGAACATCAGGGCATGAAGCCCCGGCACCTGCATTTCCTGGCGCAGGAAACGGGTGAATTTCTGAGGGGCATCATCCGAAATCTCGCCCTCGGCCACCAGCGCACGCGGACAATGGCGCTGAGAGCAATCCGGCCCCAGCGGAACCGAGGCGAATTCCATCGCGGAAGGCGGAGAGGCAAAGAGAGCCAGCAGAAACCCGCCGGCGAAACCGGAACGCAAACGCATGACGCCACTCGAAACTCGTTACAAACGACAGGGCAGCAACCCTCGACCATCAGGGTGAATGAAAGCGGTTTCGGAAAGGTTCACGCGGCAGGCAGGAGACCGTCCCGCTCGGGGACGGCCTTGCGATGATGGTGGGCGGTGAGAGGCTCGAACTCACCGACAAAGTCCGCCATTCAGCTTCCAAATCAGAAAGATAAGGGTTATCAGATCGCTAGGGCCACCGAACTGGCATACAGAGGTGGTGTACATGGTGCTTAGGATGCCCGGACCAATTCGGCGTAACGGCTCTAACGTCTGGTACTACCAGAGGCGGATACCCAGCGATGTATGGGAACGCGCAAAGGGCAAGTCGTTTCTTCTCAACCTTCCATCGAATGATAACGCTACCTTGCCAATTGAAGTAAGGCCGACGGCAAGCGGCCAAATGCGGTTTTCGCTCCACACGACAGATGAGGTTCTTGCCAACCTCAGGAACGCGGCCGCACTAACCCGTCTTATTCATGAGGGGGCTGATTTTGGGTTGGCGGATGTAGCATAAC
>NZ_JBJTDY010000120.1:0-29555 GCF_046092605.1 Rhabdaerophilum sp.
CGCCTCGCATTGCTCGGCGTTCTCGTAGATGTGGCCCTGCGTGAGGAAAAGCGCCTCGGTGTTTTCCCGCAGATCGCGGCGGAGGTGGATGACATGGCGATGATGCGTCTTCTCGTGCGCGAGGGGGCAGGGCTTGCGGTCATTCCGCCCATCGTCGTGCGCGATGAACTCGCAAGCGGCGCGCTGATCGAGATCGAGAAGCTGCCCGGCTTGCGCGAGGCCTTCTATGGCGTGCATATCCAGCGCCGCTTCCCCAACCCGTTGCTGCGCGAATTGCTCGATCACGCGACCGAAATCGTCTCCGCGTGAGGCCGCTTCAACAAGCTTGATTTCCTCTTGATTTCCTTTTGTCGTTCGATTTAAAAAACAAAACAGAGGAAAAGTCGAACGATGCCCGCCCCGATCGAAAGCCTGCTGCCCGATCTCCATGAGGATACGCAGCTCGTGCATGCCGGCACGTTGCGCTCGCAATTCGGGGAAACCTCCGAGGCGCTTTTCCTCACGCAGGGCCACATCTACGAGAACGCCGAGCAATGCGAGGCGCGCTTCCTGGGTGAGGAATCCGGTTTCATCTATGCGCGTTTCTCCAACCCGACCGTGGCCATGTTCGAGAAGCGGATGGCCGCTTTCGAGGGTGCCGAGGCGGCGCGGGCGACGGCCACCGGCATGGCCGCGGTGACGGCGGCGCTCACCGGCCTTCTGCGCGCGGGCGATCATGTCGTGGCGGCGCGGGCGCTTTTTGGCTCCTGTCGCTATGTCATCGAGGAGCATCTGCCGCGTTTCGGCGTGGATTCGACGCTGGTCAATGGGACGGAGCTCGCCGCATGGCAGGCCGCGATCCGGCCGAACACGAAGGTTTTCTTTCTCGAAAGCCCGGCCAATCCGACGCTTGAAGTCATCGATATCGAAGCGGTCGCAAAACTCGCCAAATCCATCGGCGCGAAGCTGGTGGTGGACAATGTTTTCGCGACCCCCCTCTGGCAGAAGCCGCTGGCGCTCGGGGCGGATTGCGTCGTCTATTCCGCCACCAAGCACATCGACGGGCAGGGGCGCTGCCTCGGCGGGGTGATCCTCGCTTCGAACGAGTTCATCCAGACCCATATCCATACCTTCCTGCGGCAAACCGGTCCGGCCATGAGCCCCTTCAACGCCTGGGTGCTGCTGAAGGCGCTCGAAACCCTGCCTCTGCGCATCCGCCGGCAGACCGGGACGGCTTCCATCCTCGCGGACTGGCTCGCGGATCAGGGGCAGGTGCGGAAGCTGATCTATCCGGGACGTGCCGATCACCCGCAGGCCGAGATCGTGCGGAGGCAAATGGGTGGCCCTTCGACGCTGATCGCACTCGAACTGGAGGGTGGCAAGGCCGCAGCCTTCCGCTTCCTCAATGCGCTGAAGATCTTCCGCATCTCGAACAATCTTGGCGACGCCAAGAGCCTCGCTGTCCATCCCGCGACAACCACTCATCAGCGATTCACGCCGGAAGCGCGCGCGGATATGGGCATTGGCGATGGTCTCGTGCGCCTCTCCGTGGGGCTCGAACATCCCGGCGATCTGCGGGCCGATCTCACCCGTGCTCTGGCGGCGGTCTAACCCGTTTCCACCGGGCGCTTGTCGTCCTGCGTCCAGTCCGTCATCGAGCCGTCATAGAGACCCACATCCGGCCGGCCCAACACTTCGCTGAGGACGAACCAGTTGGTTGCGGCCGTGTGTCCCGTGTTGCAATAGGAAATGACCGGGCCGGGCGGCACTTCCGCATAGAGAGAGGCGAGTTTCTCCGCCGGCATCAGGCTGCCCGTGGCATTGTCGAAGGCGCGCGCATGATCCGCGCTGAGCGCACCGGGAATGCGGCCCGCGCGCTTCGCCTCCGAGGCTTTCTCCAGCCCCTTGAAGAAACTTACGGATCGCGCATCGACGAGGGAGGCGGAATGCGCTTGCAGAGCCGCCTCGACTTCCTCGGCCGTGCGGCGCAGACCGGCTTGCGGAGCGAGCGGATAAAGTGGGGCGGCTCGTGGCGCCTTCTCGCCGGTTTCGATCGGCCATCCGGCCCTCATCCAGCCCTGCGTGCCGCCATCGAGGATGGAAACCGCGCGGTGTCCCGCCTGTTTCAAGGTCCAGCAGGCGCGGGCGGAAGCGGCGAAATCATTCGCCGAGGAACCGACGGGAATCAGCACCACTTCCGTTTTCGGCGTGATGCCCAGCTTGCCGAACAGGCCAGCGAGATGCGCCGCATCGGGCAGCAGGCCCGGCGCGTTTCCCACCTTCCGCCGCCAGCCATCGCCGGCATAATCCGAGTAGATCGCGCCCGGCACATGGCCGGCGAGGTAGCTCTCGCGCCCGCCATCCGCCGCGAGGCGGAGATCGACCAGCACAAGCCCGGCCTGGCCCATGCGGCCCTTGAGCGCCTCGCGAAAGATCAGCGCCGACATCACGCGGGCTCGACCGTGTAGGCATAGGTCATCTCGGCGGTCTTGCCGAGCATGATCGAGGCCGAGCAGTATTTCTCCTTCGAGAGTTCCACTGCCCGTTTCACCTTGGCCTCGTCGAGGTTCTTGCCTTTCACCCGGTAATCGAGATGGAGCTTCGTGAAGACCTTGGGGTCTTCCGGCGCCCGTTCGGCCGAGACTTCCACGATGCAATCCACGACATCCTCGCGGCCCCGGCGCAGGATCAGAACCACATCGAAGGCGGTGCAGCCGGCAAGGCCCACGAGCAGCAATTCCATGGGCCGGAAGCCGGCATTGCGGCCGCCCGATTCCGGCGAGCCATCCATCACGATCGAATGCCCGCTGCCGGCCTCTCCCAGAAAGGCCATGCCCTCGATCAGTTTCGCGCGCGCTTTCATGCCTGCCCCCGAATGCCCTGTCTTTCCTCGGTATCCGAAGGCGGTTTCGCGGTCGAGGTCAAGCGCGATCGGGCGCGCGAGGGCTCACGACAAGGCCCAGGGAACAAGAACTGCCTGCCCCTCGATGATCGGCCGCGCGACGGTCACGCCATAGATCTGAGCGAGATTGGCATCGGTGAGCACGGCCTCCGGCGATCCCTGCGCCACGAGCCGCCCGTCATGCAGCAGCACGATCTCGTCGGCCATCCGCGCGGCGAGCGCGATGTCATGCGTCACGGCGATCACCAGCGCGCCGCGCCGGCTCTCGCCCCTGAGGTCGTCCATCACCGCGAGCTGATGGCGGGGGTCGAGCGCGGCGGTGGGCTCGTCCGCCAGCAGGATGGCGGCTTCGGTGGCCAGCACGCGGGCGAGCATCACGCGGGCGCGCTCGCCGCCCGACAGCGTTTGCACGGGCTGATGCGCGAGATGGGCGCAATCCGTGCGCGCCATGGCGCAATCCACGGCCTCGGCATCGCGTTTCGAGAGCCGCGCGGGGTCGGCGACGCCATGCGGGTAGCGGCCCAGCGCCACGACATCGCGCGCGGTCAAGGGCCAATGCACGGCATGGCCCTGCGGCAGATAGCCGATGCGCCTGGCGCGCTCCCGCGAGGAAATTCGCGCGAGGGCTTCGCCCGCGATGCTGATCCGCCCACGGGCTGGAACAAGCCCGGCCAGCGCCTTCAGCGCGGTGGTCTTGCCGGCGCCATTGGGCCCGAGCAAAGCCACGAAACGCCCGGACGGGAAGTTGACGGAAAGATCGCGCAGGATCGCCTTGCCTCCGAGTTCCACGCAAAGCCCTTCGGCCGCAAGAAGGGGCGCGGTCATGTCATGCCTCCCGCGAGGCTCTTGCGCTGCCTGACGATCAGCAGCAGGAAAAAGGGCACACCGATGATCGAGGTCAGCACGCCGACCTTGATGTCGCTCTGCGCGGGGATGATCCGCACCGCGATATCCGCCGCCAGAAGCAGCGCCGCGCCCGCGAGCCCCGCCGGCAGCAACAGCCGCGCCGGATCGTGGTTCACCAGCGGGCGCATGAGATGGGGAGCCACGAGCCCGATGAAGGCGATGGTGCCCGCCACGGCCACCGAGGCGCCGACGCCGATCGCCACGCCGAGGATGACGGTGAAACGCAGGCGCTCCACCGCCACACCCAGGCTCGCGGCGGCTTCCTCACCCAGCGACAGTGCCCGGAACGCACCGCGCTGCGTGGAGAGCAGCAGGCTCGCGACCAGAATGAAGGGCAGCGCCAGCATGACATGGCGCATGGAGCGATCCTCCAGCGATCCCAGCAGCCAGAAGGCGATCTCCAGTGCCGCGAAGGGGTTTGCCGCGAGGTTCATCGCTAGTGCCGTTCCCGCCCCGGCGAGGCTCGACACCGCGAGGCCCGAAAGGATCAGCAGCAGGAGCGAGGCATTGCGCCCTGCAATCGCTACAAGGAGGAACACCGACAGGAACGCCCCGAGGATCGCCGCAACGGGCAGGCCCCAGGAGAGCGTGTCATTGAGCCCCAGAGAGATGGTCGCCACAGCCGCGAAGGCCGCGGATTGCGGGGCTCCGAACAGCGAGGGCGCCGCGAGCGGATTGCGCATCAGGCCCTGCATCGCCGCACCCGCGAGCCCGAGCATGAAGCCGATCGACACGGCAAGCAGCGCGCGCGGCAGGCGCAATTCGAGCAGGATGATGCGGTGAGCCTCCTTGCCCCGTCCCGAGAGAGCCGCAAGCAACTCGGGCACCGAGAGCCGCACCGGCCCGATGGCGAGTGAGCCGAGAAACAGCAGGCCGACCAGCGCCAGCAGGGCGGAAACCAGCCAGAGGCGGGGCGCTTTCGGCCCGGCCGGCAGGGTGGCTCCGCTCCCGCTCGTCATGTCGTCCTCACCATTTCGCGGTCACGCCGCCATAGAAGGCCCGGCCGGTGGTGCCGTAGTCCCGCACCTCCTCATAGCGCGCATTGGTGATGTTTTCGAACCGGGCATGCAGCTTGTAGGTGCTGCTCAGCGCATATTCCGCGTGGATATCGAACCGGGCATAGCGCTTCAACGGGTTGGTCTCGTTCGCGCTCGAGAAGCGGTTCGAGACCATGGTCACGGAAGGCTCGATCAGCCAGCCCTCGCGCGGAGTGATCCGCAGGGCCAGGCGGCCTTGATGTGGTGCGCGGCGGGCGAGCGTGAGATTCGTGCGCTGGTCCCTCGCGTTGAGGTAGGTGTAGCTGCCCGTGATCGAGAGCCAGGCTTCGATCGCGATGATCGTGCCGGAAATCTCCACGCCCGAGGTTTTCGCGCGCGCCACGTTGAAGTAGCAGCCGAAGGGCTGAGCCGGCGGGCAGCCCGCGAACTGGAAATCGATCAGATCGCGGAAGCGGTTCCGGAAACCCGTCACCGAAAGGGTCACGCGGTTGTTGAAGAAGCCCTGATCGATGCCGACATCGACGCCAAGGCTTTCCTCAGGCCGGAGATTGCGCGTGCCATAGAGCGGCGAGAAGCGCTGGTAGAGGGTCGGCGCTTTCGCGCCCGTGCCGGCGCTGGCGCCCAGTTTCGTGCCCGTTTCCGGCAGGTTATAGGCGGCGGTCATGCGCCAGGTCGCGAAGGAACGGCTGTCGCTCACCTGGTCCAGGCGTGTCCCGAAGGACAGCATCAGCCTTTCGCCCACGGGCAGTTGCCAGAGGCCGAACAGGGAGGCTGTATCCTGCGTGCCGGAGAAATCCTTGCGGCGCGGGCCGGGGAAAGGGCCGATATCCTGGTTGGTCGAGGCCGCGACCTCGCGCTCGGATCGCCCGCCGAGGATCAGCGTCCCGAACCGATCGAGCCGAAGGGTTCCCTGATATTCCGCACCGAAGCGATTGCCCCAGAATTCGTAATCCGTCCGGAAATTCGTGGGCGGCGGCCCGCCCGAGAGGAAGGAATCCTTCAGGACACGCTCTGTGCGGTTCGCGAAGATCTGCAGGCTGTGGGTGAAGCGATTGTCGAAAGCGTCAAGCTCGGCCTTGGCAAAGGCCTGCCCGTAGCGCTGGTTCGAGATGCTCTTCGTGTCGGGATAGGTGCCGAAGCCGGCATCGTAACCCGAGCGCCTGCCGCTGGCCATGATGCCGAGATCAAGCCGGAAACCTGTTCCGGGATCATAGCCGATGCGCCCCAGGCCCGTGAGGCGACGCAGGCCGTCATTCTCGAACGGTCCTTGCGTCTTCTCCAGCCGGCCGATGCGATAGCCATAGCTCGAAAACCCTTCCAGGGTCTGCCCCAGGCCGGAAAAGGCATAGGACCACGGCCCGGTGGAGCCGGCGACCGAGCCTGTCACGCTGGCCGAACCATACGAGCCGCCCTCGACGCGCAGGCTGCGCAACGGGCCGCCCTGGCCCTTCCGCGTGATGATGTTGATGACTCCGCCAATCGCATCCGAGCCATAAAGCGCCGATTGCGGCCCACGCAGGACCTCGATCCGCTCGATGATGCCCGGCGCGATCATCGAGGCGTCGAACTCGCCGGACGCAGCGGAGGGATCGCTGATGCGCACGCCGTCGAGCAGGACGAGGGTGTGGCCGGAATTGGCACCGCGCACGCGAACGCTGCTGGTGCCACCCGGCCCGCCATTGGTGCTGACATCCACCCCCGGAACCTGCCGCAGGATATCTGCGACGGAATAGCTGCTCGCACGGGCGATCTCCTCCGCCCGGATAATGGTGACAGCAGAACCCGTGCGCTGAATGGCGGTCGGCAATCGGTTGGGGGTAATGGTGATGAAGAGGGGCTCTGGCTCCCGGCGAGTTTGCGCTTGGGCGGATGGGACTGATTGGGCCGCGCATGCGACCAAGAGGGCGGCCAGGGCCACCGGAAACGTTCGGCTCATGATCCACCTGCCTCGGCCCACCGCCAAGGAGTTCGTGTTGCACAAGCTTCCGGCCGGTCTCCTGGCTTGCGGCTCAAGCGCCTGTTCGCCCTTCCCGGATCTCGAGGGTCCAGTGGTGATGCGAAGAAGGCTCGCCGCCTACAGTTGCGGGGGCAGCCGCCGATTGGGGGTTCGTCACCCGTTACGGCGTTCCCGTTTCACCTCTCCCTGACGAGAGGCACCGAAAGCGTCTTTTGTAAAACACGGATGAATGCGCCTGTCCATCCGGCCTTTTGCAGGCGGGTTGTCATTTTGGGGCGGGCGCCGGAATGTCAGATCATTGACAACATGGCCGGCCCCGCGCGGTCGCCGGCCGCGAGCATCAGCCTTTCCTCGCCGATCCGCTCGCGCAGGGCAGGGGGCGGCGCGGCATCGGTGACGATGAGATCGAAGCTGTCGAGCCGCGCGATTTCCAGTCGCGCCGAGCGCGTGAATTTCGAGGAATCGGCGATGAGCGCCTGGCGCCGGGACACCTCCATCGCGGCCTGTTTCACGGCGATCTTCTCGGCGTCGAAATCAAGCACGGCCCCGTCATCCTCAACGGCCGAACAGGCGATGATCGCCCAGTCGAACCGGTGCCGCATCACGCTTCCCACGGCGGCAGGGCCGGCCATCGAGAGGTCACGCCCCACGATCCGCCCGCCTGTCAGATTGATCTCGACGCCCGGCGCATCAAAGAGGATCAGCGCGATATTCGCACTGGGCGTGACGATCGTGAGCTGATTCTTGTCGCGCAAAGCCTGTGCCGTCGCCTCCGCCGTGGTGCCCACATCGAGGAAGATCGATTGCCCCTCCTGCACGCGGCTGGCCATGGCCTCCCCGATCCGCGCCTTGAGCCCCGTCTCGCGCTGTCGTTTCACCTCATGGCTCAGGCGCTCGCCCGAACCGCAGCGCCCTGCGCCGCCATGGAAGCGGTGGATCAGGCCCAGTTCGTCGAGCCGGATGATCTCGCGCCGCACGGTCTGGCTCGAAACCCTGAACTCCTCGGCCAGGGCCTCGATCGTCACGAAACCCAATCGTTCGACGCGATCGACGATCTGGCTTTGCCGATCATTGAGGGCGTTGTCTTCCAGCGCAGGCATCGGGGATCTCCGGTTCATCGGCCTCGCATAGCACGAATTCCAAAATTGTCATATAATTGACATGTAACTCCGATAAGTGGAAGATATCTTCCAGCTGCTCCGCCTTGATCCGCAGAGAGCCTTTGAGGAAGCACCGGACCATGACCCTGACCCTCACCGCGCCCGATATCCTGCGGGACGATGCCGGACGCCGCTTCGACGCGGCCACGCATCGCTGGCAGCCTGCCAGGGCTGGCGAGGCGGCGGGCAACCCCATCGCCGCCAGCGAGGCCCTGCGCCTCGCGCTGAAGGCCGGCGCAAGGCGTTTGCCGGTGGGGGTCATCGGGCCGAATGACGCGTCGCCATCCGAACTTGCCATGGCCGAAGCGGCGGGGCGCGGGATCGCCCGGCTTGGTCTGCCGCTGATCTGCGGCGGCCGCGGCGGTTGTATGCAGGCGGCTTCGCGCGGGGCGGCCGAGGCGGGCGGGCTCGTGATCGGCGTGCTGCCTTCCACCGATCCCCTCAGCGCAAACCCCTTCGTCAGCGTGCCCATTGCGAGCGGAATCGGCGAAGCGCGCAACGCCATCATCGCTTCGGCCTGCTTCGCGCTGGTGGCCGTGGGGGGTGGGCACGGCACGCTTTCGGAGATTGCGCTCGGCCTGAAGATGGAGCGCCTGGTCATCACCATGCCCGATGCGAACCGGGTGGATGGCGCGCTGGAATGTGCGGAAATCGAAACCGCGATGGAGGCGATCGCCGGGCGCTATTTCCGGGTGGCGCCATGAACGGGGTGGCGCCATGAACGGGGTGGCACCATGAACGGGGCAGCACCATGAACGGGGTGGCATCATGAGCGGCATGGCGCTTTCCGGCCGCCCGACAGGCCTCGGCAGCGCGGCGCTCGCGCTTTACGCGGCCTATCTCGTAACGCCGATGGCGCTGATCCTCGTCGGCTCGGTGGGCGGGGCATGGAGCAACACGCTGCTTCCCGTGGGATTCACCGGCCGCTGGTTCGAAACGCTCCTGGCGAACCCGACATTCCAGAAAGCCTTCATCACCAGCCTATGGGTCTGCGCGGCGACGGTGGTCGCCTGCATCCTCATCGGTGCGCCTCTGGCTTACGCGGTTGCCACCGCGAGAAGCCCCGCGCTCGCGATGTTCGGGCGCATTCTCTACCTCACGCCGGTGGCCGCACCCGCCGTTGTGCTGGGCTTCGGCTACATGCTCGCCTTTTCCACCGATGCCCTGCCCTTCCTCGGGGCAGGATGGCTGACGGTCGCGGCGCATGTCGTGATCTGTCTGCCGTATTTCCTGCAGACGCTGGTGGCGGATTTGAAGCTTCAGGGCGTGGAAGTGCTGGAGCAGGCGGCTGAATCGCTCGGCGCGCCGTTTCACCGCCGCTTCCTGGATATCGTTCTGCCCGGTCTCGTGCATTCCATCGCCTCGGCCTCGATCCTTGTCGCGGCTTTGTCGATCGGCGAATTCCAGCTCACGAACCTCATTGCGGGCTTCCTGCACCGCACCTATCCCATTGTTCTGCTTCAGGCCTTTTACGGCGCGACGGGCTTTGCCTGTGCTGCGACCGTGGTGCTGCTGGCGCTCGCGCTTCTCGCGGCCATGGCCGGAGCCCTTGTCGCGCGTGGTGCGACCGCCGGCCGGGGAGGGATCGCATGAGCGTGACCCTCGATCAGGTGAGCTTCGCCTATCCCGGCGGCGGGGCAGGGGTGCGCGACATCGCGCTGGAAATCCGCGAGGGCGAATTGCTTGCGGTGATCGGCCCTTCGGGCTGTGGCAAATCGACGATCCTCAAGCTGATCGCCGGCTTCCTGATGCCGCAATCCGGCCGGGTGACGATCGCCGGCGAGGACATGACGCATGTGCCGCCGCGCAAGCGTGATCTCGGCATCGTCTTCCAGAATTACGCGCTCTTCCCGCATATGACGCTCGCGGAGAATGTGGGCTACGCGCTGAAACTGCGGCAGGTGCCCGCCAGCGAGGCGGGCCGGCGCGTGCGCGAGGCGCTCGGCATGGTCGGCCTCGGCCATCTGGCGGATCGCCTGCCACGCTCGCTTTCCGGCGGGCAGCAGCAGCGTGTGGCTCTGGCGCGGGCTTTGGTGTTTCGCCCCCGCGCCCTGCTGCTCGATGAACCGCTTTCCGCGCTCGACGCCACCCTGCGCGGCGAGATGCGTGACGAGATCGCCCGCCTCCAGCGGCTTCACGGCATCGCGACGCTCCACATCACGCATGATCAGGAGGAGGCGCTCTCCATGGCGCATCGCGTGGCGGTGATGCGTGAGGGGCGCATCCTGCAGGTCGATACGCCGGAAGGTCTCTATGCCCGGCCCGCCAACCGCGCCGTCGCGGCTTTCGTGGGGCAGTCGAACCTGTTCGATGGCATCGTGCTCGATGCCCTGAATGTCCGCACGCCGCTCGGCGATCTCGCCTGCGGGGCGCATCCGTTCCCGCGCGGCATGGCCGTGACGGTGCTGATCCGACCCGAGGTCATCCGCCCGGCAGAAAGTGCCAATGGCGCGAACCGCTTCGCGGGCAGCGTGACGCGCGACCGCTTCCTTGGTGCCTTGCGGCGCTTCGATTTCACGCTTCCCGGCGGCCAGTGCCTCAGAATCGAGACCGAAAGCCATGTCGCGCCGCCGAGCGCGATCGAACTTCCCCCCTTTGCGGTTCAGGTGATCGCAACGGGACAAGAGGGCGCCGAGAGAAGCGCCGCGACCAAGAACGACAACCCGGCCGTTCCGGCCTGATCTCCAGAGGAGCGTTTCATGACCATTGATCGTCGCATTCTCCTGCAGGGCCTCGGCGCTTCCGCGCTGGCGCTCGCCGCCGCGCCTGCCCGGGCGCAGGCTCCTGCCAATGTCACGACCGGCCCCGAGCTTTATGCCGGCGAGAAGGCGCTCTACGAGGAAGCGCTGAAGGAAGGCATGGTGATTTCCAACAATACCGGGCCGACCTGGGCGAACTGGGCTGCGCTCTTCCGCGTGTTCGGCCAGCGCTACCCCAACATCAACCTCGTCTATAACGATGTCGGCTCGGGCGTGGCGGTGAACGCGCTCGACCGCACCAAGAACCGCCCGCAGGTCGATACGATCTATTATTTCGGCGCGAATGGCGTGGATGCCCAGAGGCGGGGCCTGCTCGCCCCCTTCAAACCCACGAATTTCGACAAGCTTCCGGCTCTGGCCAAGCATCCGGCGGGCGAGTGGTTCACCATCCACCAGCTCGAGATCGTGTTCATCGTGAACAAGAAGCTCGTGAAGAACGTGCCGAAGAGCTTCGCCGACCTCGCCAAGCCCGAATACAAGGGCAACATCGTCTATCTCGATCCGCGTTCCACCGGCGTGGGTCAGGTTTTCACCTGGGCGGCGAATTTCGCGCAGGGCGGCAGCTATTCCAATCTCGAGCCCGGGCTGAAATACATGGAGCAGCTCCACAAGGGCGGGAACGTGCTGCGCGTCGTCGGCACCACGCCCTATGCGCAATTCGTGAAGGGCGAGATCCCGATCTGGGTGAATTTCGTGAATGACGGTCTGCGCGCGAAGTTCATGGATGGCATGGGAGACGATGTCGAAGTCGTCTCCCCGGCCGAGGGCACGGTCGCGGCACCCTACACGATCAGCCTCGTGAAGAACGGCCCGAACCCCAATGCCGCGAAGCTCTGGCTGAACTTCATCCTCTCGGATGCAGGGCAGGCGCTCTTCGCCGAAGGCTTCGTGACGCCATCGGTGCCGGGGGTTCCGCTTCCCGACAGCGTGAAGGCTCGCCTCATCACCCACGCGAAATCGACCCTGCTCGATCTCGATCAATCCGCCGCGCAGCTTCAGGCATTGCAGAGCGGCTGGGCCAAGGCCGCACTCTGATGGCCAATCACCGCGCCGCGCAGTCCTCCCGCACCGGCGCGGGCACCCGGGCGATGCTCGCCTCGCCCGGGCTTCTGCTCTTCGTGCTGTTCTTCTTCCTGCCCCTCGGCTTCGTGCTGGCGGAAGCCCTGGCGGGTGGCGCGCACGGGATACGAACGCTTTTCGCCTCGCGCCCCTTCTGGACCGGCTTTGTGAACTCGCTCGCTCTCGGCGCGCTCGCCGCGACGATCTCGCTCGGCGTCGGCCTCGCGGTGGCCTTGCGCCTCGCGCGGATGGCCGAGCGGCCACGGCTCGCCTGGCAGTTCCTGATCGCGCTGCCGCTCACCTTTTCCGGGCTGATCGTCGCCTACGGGTTCATCCTCGCCTTTGGCCGCGCGGGTTTCGTGACTTTGCTGCTCGAGCGGATTTTCGGCGTCGACCCCGTGGCCTTCTCGCAGGCCGTCTATTCGCCCCATGGGCTGGCCTTCGTCTACGCCTATTACCTCATCCCGCGCGTGGTGATGATGCTGACGCCGGTGCTCGTGAATTTCGATACCGCGCAACTCGCCGCCGCCGAGAGCCTCGGTGCGAGCCGGTTGCGCACGCTGATGGATATCCTGCTGCCGCAGCTGAAGGCGCCGATGATTTCCGCCTTCGCCTTGGTCGCGGCGGTGGCGATTGGCGCTTATGGAACGGCGCTGGCGCTGGTGGGCACGCAGGTGAACATCCTGCCCCTGCAGCTCTTCACGATGGTCTCGGATGCCGGCTCGGATTTTGCCGTCACCGCGACGCTCGGCCTCGTGCTCGCGGCGCTCTGCACCCTGGTGATGGGCCTGGGAGAATGGGTTGGAAGGGGGCGCCAGAGCGGAATCCGATCCGATTGAATCAGGCCGCCCGTTCTCATTTCTTGTTGTTTCACGCATTTTCTTCGGCCAACCGGTATCCAATGGATCGGAAAATGCTCCAAGGCCGGCAGGTCCTGAGCGCAATGCTCTTCGATCACCATTCCAAGGATGGCGACATGCCGGACGGGTCCCTCAAGAAGCCCCCCGGCCCTGGAAACGACGCTGCTGATGTTGCTCCTTTGCGGGCCTACCCCCAGAGCCCGGGCCCGGCCGGCTCGACGAAGCTTTCGGGATAGGACAGCGCCGGATCGCGATCCTTCGCGAGCAGAAGCGGGCCATCGAGATCGACGAAGCTCGCGCCTTCCGCCAGGAGGAGTGCTGGCGCCATGGCGAGCGATGTGCCGACCATGCAGCCCACCATGATCTTGAGGCCTTTCGCCAGAGCCGCCGCGCGCAATTCCAGCGCATCGGTCAGGCCGCCGGTCTTGTCGAGCTTGATGTTGATGGCCGAATACCAGGGCGGCAGATGCGCGAGGCTCTTGGAATCGTGCATCGATTCATCCGCGCAGAGCGGAATGGGGCTGACGATGCAGGAAAGCGCCTCGTCCTGGCCGGCGGGCAGGGGCTGCTCGATCAGTTCGACGCCTGCCGCCGCGCAGGCATCGAGATTGGCACGCAGCGTTTCGGCGCGCCACGCCTCGTTCGCATCCACGACAAGCCGGGATTTCGGGGCCCCCCGCCGCACGGCCGCGATGCGCGCGACATCGCCTTCCCCGCCGAGCTTCACCTTGAGAAGCGCACGTCCGTTCGCGGCGCGCGCCGCTTCCTCCATGCTCTCGGGCGTGCCGAGGCTCAGGGTGTAGCAGGTGACATGCCGCCCCGGCGGCGAACAGCCGAGCAGCAGATGGGCCGGCTTGCCCGCCAGCTTGGATTCAAGATCGACCAGCGCGCAATCGAGCGCGTTTCGGGCGGCACCGCCCGGCAGCATCTGGCGGAGCGCCTGCCGGTCGAGGCCGGCGGCAATCCTGTCCGCCATTCCCCGGATTGTCTCCGCCACGCCCTCGACGGTCTCGCCGTAGCGGGCATAGGGCACGCATTCGCCGCGCCCCGTATGCGCACCCTCGCGGATGGCCGCCGTGACAACCACCGCTTCGGTGCGCGAGCCGCGCGAGATGGTAAAGGTTCCCGCGATGGGGAAACGCTCGATATCAACTTCAAGAGAACGCATGTCAGGCGGCTTTCGAATGCGGATAGAGGCGCAGGAGGTTCGCGACGATCGCGCCCACGCCGAAGCGGATGGGGTCCGTCGTCGGCAGATCATGCTCCTTCTCGAGCGTCTCCACCAGCGCCCGGGCCTCGGCCTCGGCGAGATGTTCGGTATTCACCGAGATGCCCGCGGGCCGGATCGCCGGATTGGTGAGCTTCCCGCAGGTGATGTTGAGGTCGATCACCGCGCGGATCGAGGGCAGGGGATGCTTCACGCCGCGCATGGTGGTGCGGGTCGGCTCATGGCAGATGACGAAGCAATCGGGCTGCGCGCCATGCAGCAGGCCCAGCGACACGCCCGCGAAGGAGGGATGGAACAGCGAGCCCTGTCCCTCGATCAGATCCCAATGGTTCGGTGCGGCGGCGGGTGAAATCCATTCCACGGCGCCGGAGATGAAATCCGCGACCACCGCATCGATCGCCACGCCCCGGCCCGAGATGAACAGGCCGGTCTGGCCCGTGGCGCGGAAATCGGCATCGAGGCCCTGCTTGCGCATCTCCTTCTCGAGCGCGAGCGCCGTGTATTTCTTTCCCACGGAGCAATCCGTGCCCACGGTCAGCAGGCGCAGGCCGGAGCGCTTCGTGCCCTTGCCGGTCGCGAAGGTTTCGCTCGAGTGGCGCACATCCGTGAGGCGGCGATTGTGCCGGAGCGCGGCCTCGGCGATGACGGGCTTGGAAGCAAGGCGCGCATGCAGGCCGCTCGCGACATCCATTCCGGCCTCGATGGCCTTCACGATGGTCTCGGACCAATGGTCGGGCAGAACGCCGCCGGCATTGGCGACCCCCACGATGAGCGTGCGGCAACCGGCCTTCGCGGCTTCCTCGATGGTCATGTCGGGGATCTTCAGGTCGGCCTTGCAGCCCGCCAGGCGCAGCTGGCCGCGGCACCATTCCGGGCGCCAGTCGACGATGCCCTGCGCGGTCTTCGCCGCGAGCTGATCCGGGACATCACCCAGGAACATCAGGTAGGGGGCTTCGACGATCATGGTCTTCTCCTCGGGTATCCAAGCCGGATGGCCCGCTTCCGGCCACCTCTGGCAACAGAGGGATTGTGCTTGCAGCGAAGGATTGTCGCCAATGCAAGTTTTCCATCCGCTCGATGGCGTAATCGAGGGCAAATGCCCCCTCGCCAGCGGGTTCGAATCCTGTTACCGATGCAGAATTCGCATTGGCCCGAGCGTTCCTCATCGGACAGCATGAGGTTCGTCATTCGGAACCGATGCGGAATGCCGCTGCGGGGGAGTGCAGCATGGAAATTCGCTGGCTTCAGGATTTTCTCGCCGTGGCGGAGACGGGAAATTTCACCCGTGCGGCCGAGCAGCGCAACGCGTCGCAGGCGGCCTTCTCGCGGCGCATCCAGCAGCTCGAGGCGTGGGTGGGCGCGGCCCTGATCGACCGCTCGATCATCCCCACGCGGCTCACACCAGCGGGAGAGCATTTCCGCGAGACGGCCGGAAAGATCCTCGCCGAGATTCTCGATGCCCGCGCCGAAATGCGCCAGGGCGCGCCGAGCCGGCCTGACCATGTGCGCATCGCCGTGCCTTTCGCGCTCGCGACGGCCTGCCTGCCGAGCTGGTGGGCGCAATGGACGCGCGACCTGCGCCTCACCTGCGAGATCGCCACTGGCAATGTGCATGATCTCGCGATCGGCCTGCTCTCCGGCGCGACCGAACTCATGATCTGCTGGACGAGCGCGCAGCAGCCGGTTCACCCCGAGCCACAGCGCATCGAGAGCGTGGAAATCGACCGCGACCGCCTGCGTCCCTATGCGAGCCCCGGCCTCGTCGCCCGGATGGGCCTCACCCTGCCCCGGCAGGGCGACAAGCCCGTGCCGCTATTGATGTATTCGCGATCGGTCTATTTCGCGCGGCTTGTCGATCTCATCATCGAGACGGCGGGCGGGATCGGCAAGCATACGCGCATCATCGAGACCGACATGTCCGATATCCTGCGCGACATGGCGATGGCCGGCCACGGCATTGCCTGGTTGCCGGAAAGCACGGTGAAGCGCGCGCCGCCGGGGGCACTGGTTCCACTCGGCGACGACCTCTGGTCGCTGCCGCTCTCCATCGTTGCGCTCAAGGATCGTAATCTGGAGAAACCCGCCGTCGTGCGCCTCTGGCAGGTGCTCACGGGCGGCCGTCAGCAGCCGGCATCCTTGCCCTCGCGCCCGCAGACAGGCTTCGTCCGTCCGCGAGGCATGCCGGGTTTGCCCTGATGCTTCCTGAAACAAGCCCGGGCGAAGGCCCGGCAGCCCGATCCATTCCCGGAGTTCTCGCATGTCCGCCCCCGTCGCGCCCCGCATCGCCTATGTGAACGGGCGCTACCTTCCGCTCGCCGAAGCCACTTTGCCGATCATGGATCGCGGTTTCCTGTTCGGCGATGGCATCTACGAGGTGACAGCGGTGCTCGGCGACCATTTCGTCGACAACGAACCGCATCTTGCCCGGCTCGACCGCTCGCTCAAGGCCATCGGCATCCGCAATCCGCACACCATTCCCGAATGGACCGCCATCCAGCGCGAACTCGTCCGGCAGAACGATCTGAAGCAGGGCACGGTCTATACTGAGGTGACGCGCGGCACCTATGAGCGCGAATTCACCTGCCCGGATGATGTCGCCCCCAATGTCGTGATGTTCACTCAGGCGAAGAACCTGCTCGCGAACCCCATGGCCGAGACGGGTGCTGCGGTCATCACGGTTGATGATCTCCGCTGGGCCCGGCGCGACATCAAGTCCGTGGCCCTGCTCGCGCAGGTCCTCGCGAAGTTCGAGGCGAAACGTGCGGGCGTCGCCGAAGCCGTGATGCTGGAGGATGGCGTGGTGACGGAAGGGGCTTCCTCGACCTTCTTCATCGTATCGAGCGCGGGGGTGCTGGTCACGCGGGCGCTGTCGAACAGCGTCCTTCCGGGTGTGACGCGCTCCTCGGTGATGCGTCTTGCGCGCGAAACCGGGCTCCAGGTGGAGGAGCGCCCCTTCACGCGGCAGGAAATGCTGGCCGCGCGCGAGGTCTTCTACACCTCGGCCTCATCCTTCGTGATGCCCGTGGTGGCGGTCGATGGCGAGAAGATCTCGGGCGGGCGGCCCGGTCCGATCACGAAGAAGCTGCGCGCGATCTACCTGGAGGAAGCGCAGAAAGGTTGACGCTTCTGCGCCATGGCGGGGCCCGGCCCGGCTTCGGCGTCTTGGAGCGCAAACCGATCTGACAGAAAGAGATCTGGCGCTCACTCTTCTTGTTTTCGCATCCGCTTTTTTGCGCCAACCTTTATCCACTTGGCGGGCGGATGCTCAAGCTCGCATGGATCGCCTGATGTCAGGCCATCCTGATGTCAGGCCACCACCCGGAACGGCACCACGACGCCGGCTCCGCCCGAGATGAGCCGCTCCAACAGATGCGCGCCGGCGGCTTCCACATGGGCGCCCATCAGCGCGCTGGCCTTCTCGGCATCGCGCTCGCGGATGGCCTTGACGATCCCCACATGTTCGGCCGTGGCGCGCGCGCGCCCCTCGGGCGAAAGCGCGGCCATGTAGCGCGCGCGATAGAGGCGCATCATCACTTCTTCCACGGCGCGGGCAAGAAAGCGGTTGCCGCTCAGCCGTGCGATTTCCAGGTGGAAGAGTTCGGCCGCCGTCAGCATGCCTTCCACATTGGATTGGCCCGGCTCGGCATTCGCGGCTTCCGTGGTGCCGAGCTTGTGCAGGAATTGCAGTTCCGCTTCGGTTGCGCGCGGGGTGAAGAGCCGCACAGCCTCACGCTCGAGCACGGCGCGGAACACGACGGCCTCGCGCATCTCGTCGAGCGAGAGCGGCGCCACCCGGCGCACGCGGCCATCGCGCAGCACGAGACCTTCGCTCTCCAGCCGCGCGAGGGCCGCACGGATCGGCGTGCGCGACGCGCCGTAGCGATCCTCGAGCCAGCGTTCGGACAAGGCGAGTTCAGGCGCGAGCTGGAAGGCGAGAATATCGCCGCGCAATGCCTCGTAGACCTGATTCGGCTTCTGATCGGAATGGAATACCATGCCGGTATACCGTTCGAACATTGCGCGAGAGTCAAGCGGTGCTGTTTCGATATTGCGCGGAATGCGCCTCAGACATTCGCGATCAATCCGCCATCCATGCGCAGCACCGAGCCGGTGATGTAGCCCGCGCGGGGGGAGGCGAGGAAGGCGGCAAGGTCGCCATATTCCTCCGGCCGGCCATAGCGCCCCGCGGGAATGGCCGCGAGGCTCTCGGCCTCGACCTCGGCCACCGTTTTTCCTTCGCGCTCGGCCTTCTTCGAATCGAGGAAGGCGATGCGGTCGGTCGCGATGCGGCCCGGCACGATCACATTGGCGGTGATCCCGTCCCTCGCGACCTCGCGCGCCAGCGTCTTCGACCAGCCGACGAGGCTCGAACGCAAGGCATTCGACAGCCCGAGATTGGGGATTGGCGCGATCACTCCGGAGGAGGCCGAGGTGAGGATGCGCCCGAATTTCCGGGCCCTCATGCCCGGCAGCACCCGGTCCGTCAGCGCGATCACGGAAAGGACCATCGCGTTGAATTGCTGCATCCAGAGGCTCGGGGGCTGGCCGGAAACCGGGGTCGGCGGCGGTCCGCCCGTGTTGTTCACCAGGATATCGATGCCCCCGAGTCCGGTTTCAACGGTGCTGACCACGCGCTCGATCGCCTCGATCTCCGCCAGATCCCAGACGATCGGCAGTGCCGTGCCACCGACCTCGCGGATCACCTTCGCGCGCGCTTCGAGCGGTTCGGCCCGACGCCCGGTGAGCGCGACCTTCACGCCTTCGCGCGCGAGCGCCTCCGCGATCGCGCCGCCCAGCCCACCGCCCGCCCCAAGCACGAGCGCAACTTTTCCCTGCAATTGAAGATCCATGCCGAAACCTTTCGAGCAACTCAGTCAAGCTTTCGCATCGCGAAGCATTTCCACCGTGCTTCCACGATGCCATCGGGGTGGATACCATGCCGGAAAACCGGATGAATGCGTTTTGTTGCATGGGCTCCGGGGCTTGCGAAGGCGCGCGCGGAATCCTCCTCCTTTTCCGGCTGGAATGCGGGTCGATTTCCGATCACGCCAAGAAGGGCCGGAGCTTCGGCGGGCGAGTCCTCGTCCTGTCGCGAAGCTCCTTTGCGGGTTTCGGCGTTGACAAGCCGCGCTCGCCGGCGAATGTGACGTTCTTCCGATGAAGCGGGCTCCGTGCCCGGCTTGCGCCTCACGAGGATCGACGTGACGAACCCCGCGCCTCCGCGCCTGCTGCTGGCCTCCGCCTCGCCGCGCCGCTTTCAGCTTCTCGACCAGATCGCGCTGACGCCGGACGATGTGGTCGCAACCTCCATTGATGAAACGCCGCGCAACCGCGAGCGTCCGCGCGTTTGTGTTGAACGGATGGCGCGCGAGAAGGCGGATGCGGCCCGGCGCATCGTGGCGCATGATGCGTCGCGCGCGCAAAGCGTCATCCTCGCGGCGGATACGGTGGTGGCGCTGGGCGCGCGCATCCTGCCCAAGACCGAAACCGTGGAAGAGGCGGCAGCCTGCCTGCGCATGCTCTCCGGGCGGGCGCATCGGGTTTACACGAGCGTGGTGGTGCAGCTTCCATCGGGGCGGCAGGGGCAGCGGCTGGTGGAGGCGCGCGTGCGCTTCAAGCGGATCTCCGCCGAGGAACTCGATGCCTATCTTGCCTCGGGCGAATGGCGCGGCAAGGCCGGTGGCTATGCCATCCAGGGCATTGCCGGCGCCTTCGTCACCAAGCTGATCGGCTCCTATTCGGCCGTGGTCGGCTTGCCGCTCTACGAGACGGCCGCGCTGCTTGCCGGGCTTGGCTATCCGGTCCATCTCAACTGGCTCACCCCACGGAGTGTTTAGGTCATGCGGCTTCAGAACAGCATCGCCCTGGTGATGGGCGCAGGGTCATCCGGGCCCGGTTGGGGCAACGGCAAGGCAACCGCCTTCCGCTTTGCCGAGGAAGGCGCGACGGTCATCGCCGCCGATCATCACCTCGCGGCCGCCGAGGAGACCGCCCATCTCATTGCTGAAGCCGGTGGGAAAGCCGAGGCGCATCGCTGCGATGTCACGAAATCCGCCGAGATCGAGGCGCTGGTGACCGATATCATCGCGCGCCATGGCCGGATCGACGTGCTCGACAACAATGTCGGCATCGCCGAGTTTGGCGGCGTGGTGGAACTGCCGGAGGCGGAATGGGATCGCGTGTTCGCGGTCAACCTGAAATCTGCCTTCCTCGGGATGAAGCATGTCATCCCGGTGATGCTGCGCCAGTTTGCCGAGCGGGGCGAGGGCGGTTCCATCATCAACATCTCTTCCATCGCGAGCGTGCGCTATACCGGCATTCACTATGCAAGCTATTACACGACCAAAGCCGGGCTGAACCACCTGACGCGCACCACGGCGGCGCAATATGCCGCGCAGAAGATCCGCGTGAACGCCATCCTTCCCGGCCTGATGAAGACGCCGATGGTCGAGCGCTCCGCGGGGCTCGCCAAGAGCTATGCGGATGGCGATGTCGAGGCCATGTGGCGTGCGCGTGACGCGCAGGTGCCCATGGGGCATATGGGCGACGCGTTCGATGTGGCGAATGCGGCCGTGTTCCTCGCTTCCTCCGAAAGCCGCTACATCACCGGCATCGAATTGCTGGTCGATGGCGGCATCACGCTGAAAATCTCCTAACGTCAAACACGTCCGAAGGATTCCGCCATGGAGCACCGTCCGCTTGGCCGCACCGGCCTCAAGGTTCCCGTCATCTGCCTCGGCACGATGACCTGGGGGCAGCAGAACACCGAGGCCGAGGGGCATGAGCAGATGGATTACGCGCTCGATCAGGGCGTGAATTTCTTCGACACCGCCGAACTCTATTCCATTCCGCCCCAGCCGGAGACGCAAGGCTCGACCGAGCGCATCATCGGCAGCTGGTTCAAGGCGCGGAAGAACCGCGACAAGGTCATCCTCGCGACCAAGGTGGTGGGGCGGTCGGACATGGACTGGTTCCGCGACGACGGCTCGAAAAGCCGCCTCACGCCGGCCCAGATGCGCTTTGCGCTCGAACGCTCGCTGCGCAACCTGCAGACGGATTATGTCGATCTCTACCAGCTGCATTTTCCGGACCGGCCGATCGCCTGGGGCTCGAACCCCACGCGCTTCGATGCGGAGGCCTTTCGCCCGGCCGGCGACGAAACGCCGATCACCGTGCAGCTTGAAACGCTCCAGACCTTCGTGAGGGAAGGCAAGGTGCGCCATATCGGCCTCTCGAACGAGAGCGGTTGGGGCACGATGCGCTTTATCACCGAGAGCGAGGCCAAGGGCACGCCGCGCGTCGCGAGCATTCAGAACGCCTATAGCCTGCTGAACCGCACCTACGAGACGGGCCTCGCCGAAATCGGCTTGCGCGAGGATGTGGGACTGCTCGCATATTCGGCCCTCGGGCAGGGCTATCTCACCGGAAAGTATCTTGATGGCGCTCGTCCGCCCGGCGCGCGCACCACGCTCTTCAACCGCGGCCAGCGCTACGAGAAGCCTGGCACGGATGACGCCGTGCGCGATTACCTGGCCATCGCCAGCCAGGCCGGGCTCGACCCCGCGACCTTCGCCATCGCCTTCACGCTCGACAAGCCATTCCTCACCTCCACCATCATCGGCGCGACCACGATGGAGCAGCTGAAGATCGCCATCGCGGCCGGCCATGTGCGCCTGCCGAAGGAGATCCATGCGAAGATCGACGCCGTGCATCAGCGGCGCGGCAACACGGCTCCGTGAGGTCGCCATGGCGGAGGAAGAGCGGCCGGATGCGAAAGTGAAGCGCCTCGCGCGCTGCCCGATCTGCGGCAAGCCCGTATTGGAGGCCTTCCGGCCATTCTGCTCGAAGCGTTGTGCCGATGTCGATCTCAACCGCTGGCTCGGCGGGCAATATGCGCTGCCCGCCGAGGACGAGCCGCTGCCATCCCACGAGACGGGCGGCGACGAGCGCTGAACCTCACCGCGCGACGGCCCGAGAAAAATTCACTCGCCTTGCCGCCGGCCCTGCCGCTATTTTGCGGCAACCCCCCGTTCCCGATCAAGGAAGCAGCGCCGTGACCCATTCCGACTGGACCATCCGTAGCCGGATCGCGCAGGCGATGGGCAAGGTGGATGCGCCGAGCCGCGCGGTGGTGCCGCCGATCCATGTCGCGACCACCTTTATCCGCGATCCGGACAACCAGTATCGCACCGGCAATGTCTATGGCCGGCCGGACAACGAGACCATCCGAGAGGCGGAAGGCATGATCGCGGCGCTGGAGCAGGCGAGGGCGGCCTTCGTGTTCGGCTCCGGCATGTCCTCGGCGGTCGCGGTTTTCCTCGCGCTCCAGCCCGGCGACCACATCGTTGCGCCGCGCGTGATGTACTGGGCCTTGCGCGGTTGGCTGATAAAGGATGCCGCGAGCTGGGGCCTCGAGACCACCTTCGTGGACATGACCGACCTTGACGCCGTGGAAGCGGCGATGCGGCCGGGCCGGACCAAGCTCATCTGGGCCGAGACACCGGCGAACCCGCTCTGGTCGATCACCGATCTCGAGGGCGTCGCGCGGATCGCGGGCAAGCATGGCGCGCGCTTCGCGGTCGATTCAACCTGCGCCACGCCCTTGCTGACGCGCCCGCTGGAATTCGGCGCCGATATCGTGATGCACGCCGCCACGAAATACCTCAACGGCCATTCGGATGTGCTCGCAGGCTCGCTCGCGACCAATGCGGTCGATGATTTCTGGGCGCGCATCCAGCGCAATCGCGCCGCGATGGGGCTGATCCTGGGGCCGTTCGAGGCTTTCCTGCTCATCCGCGGCATGCGCACGCTCGCGCTGCGCATGGAGGCGGCCTGCCGGAATGCGATGGAGCTGGCCCGGCGTTTCGCGAACCATCCTCAGGTTCTCGAAGTGCTGTATCCCGGGCTGGAGAGCCATCCCGGCCATGCGGTCGCCAAAAGGCAGATGAAGGGCGGCTTCGGCGGCATGCTGTCGATCCGCGTGCGCGCGGGAGAGGGGGCTGCCATCGCGGCGGCGGCGAGGGTGAAGCTCTGGAAGCGGGCCACTTCGCTTGGTGGCGTGGAAAGTCTGATCGAGCATCGCGCCTCCATCGAGGGGCCGGATACGCCATGCCCGCGCGACCTGCTGCGCCTCTCTGCCGGCATCGAGGATGTCGAGGACCTCTACACGGATCTTGATCGCGCCCTGCCTCCTGCGTGACGGCACGCGCGCCTCCGCCCGTCGCTTGCCTGAAAACTGCAGGCTGCGCGCCTGATTTATCGGCATGCCACGTCAAAGGGTTCCGCCTCAACCGGGATTGGCGCCCGATTTCGCCGCAAATTGCGCGTGCTGCGCCGCAAGATGTCCTCAGTCGGGAGACACGGCACCAGCATTGCGAACGCCCATTGCCTGGCCGGCTCGAAAGGGGGCCGGAACAATCAGGGATGCCAACAAGCGTTTCAAGCGACATGGCGGCTTGGGAATGACGGAAACCAGGGGCTCTCGAGTTCGGTTGCCGCGATATCCGGTTCATGGAATTGGCGGTCGCCGGGCTCGCGCTCTTGCCGGGCTCTTCTTCCTCGCTCGCCACCCGATCCGCGTCTCGCCGACCCGTCTCAGTCCCATGTCACCCCCTCCACGCCTTCCAGAAGTTCCCTCCCGTAGAGGGCCGGGGTTTGAAAGCCCGGGGACCATCGCCCCGCCAACACTGCGCGTGTGATCTCCCGAAGGCAGAGCACGGTGAACCGGTAGGCTTCCGGTCCCATCAACGCGACCCGCTCCCGGGTCTTGCCGTTGGATGCGATCGCAAGGATATAGGTCCTGCCGTCGCGCAGCTGCTGCGCGGATGAGCCTTCTGGCAGAAGTGGCAGCAAGTGGTTCAGGATCAGATCACGCAGCCAGAGCAGCCGCCCCTTCATCATCGCGACCGCGAGCCACGGAAAGGCAGAGTAGGTCGAGATGTTCGGGATGCCGGTCGAGACCCCTGCGGTGAAAAGGTCCCCGAGCCAGGGGTCGTAGACCGCGCGGAACTTCCTGCCTGCGACCTCGAAGTCCAACTCAGTTTCGGCTGGCCGGGCCGCGACCAGCGCGCCGCCGACCCGGCGGTGCCCGGCCTTTTCGATGTGCGACAGCATCCCCTTGAGGGTGCCGCGCGATACCCCTCCGTCGGTGGCGAGCGCGATCACCAGGTGGTTCGCATCCGGCAACCTCTTCTTCGCAATCCCCGCCGCGATATCGGAGGGCGCGACATTGAAGCCGGCGCCGGGCATGATCATGATGTTCGCCCGGCGGGCACGCTCGTCAAAAGCGAAAGCGCTGGACGTGTCCTCCACCTCGCCCGCGAGGTCCACGTAGTGCGTGCCCGAAACGAGGCAGGCTTCGATGAGGAGCTTCTGGGTCGTGAGAAACTGACCGGAAAGGTTCAGCAGAAGGCGCACCCCCTTCAACTGCCGCTCGATCTCGCGCGGGTCGTTCAGGTCAAACACTGCCGCCCTGAGGTCGAGGCGTTCGGCCAGCGCGCGCACCGCCTCCTCTCGCCCGCCCAGAATGGGCCGCAGCCCGGCTTTCACGAACTCCTCCGCGCAAAGCCGGCCGGTAAATCCCGCAGCGCCGTAGATCAGGATTTCCGACATGGTTTCCATCTTGTCCAGTTTTGAAAATCGATATCCGGCGAAGACAAGCGGGCGGCGATGCGACCGCGTCACCGATCGCCGTCAGGGCTTCCAATCGCGCACGCACAAGACGTGGTTGTGCCCGCGGATTTCGTCCCCCTGAGGACCAAAACCATTCGGGAAAGCGCCGGGTATCGCTGTTTTGGGATCGCTCCGCATCGCGCCCGCTCCATGCACATCGACGCAGCGCCGTTGCCCCGATCGGGGCGGAATTTCCATGAAGCCCATTGCTGGTCCGATGGCGGCATAGACCGCGAGCTCTCCCGCTTGGGAGAATGCACGGTTGGGTTCCGTTGCGGGTGGTGGCCCTTCGAGATGCGTCGTGGACGACCACAGGTAGATGCGGGGGTCGCTGATCTCGAACGAGGGATGAATGGCCGGGATGCGGGTATAGTCAACGATCGAATGGAGTTCCTTCGCCGTGGGTAGCCGCCATTCGGAGTGGCCATCGCGCGACAGGGCACTGCAATAGGCGAGCGCTTCGTTCCAGCTGCGCGCCCTTCCATCGTCGCGCCTCTGCCATTCAAGCCGCGTCGCCCGATCGATGACCGATCCGCGACGGGTTTCGAAATCGTTCTCGCCGTAAGGCGCACCGCGGACCAGACGGATTGCAAGCCGGTTCGGGGTTCGCATCCGGTTCGCGGGATCCATCATCGGATAGCCCTTGATGCGGCCATCGGCGAAATTGACGCCGAACACGGTCGCGTCCCGTCCCATGGTCCTGCCGACATAACGTGTCGCGCTCCATTCCTGCACGTCGATCGGTCGGCGCCCGTGCGCGGCGTCGCCGAGGCCCGCCCCGGAGGCATAGGCGAAATCGAAAACGGTGGCGTCGATGTAGGGGCGCGAAGTCGCCGGATCACCGGAATAGCCCCCGCGATAATCGATCAGCGAGTAGAGTTCCCGGATATTGGGCACGCGCCAGTCATCATGTCCGCCGAGGCGGCTCGCCCGGGCGTAAGCTTCGGTTTCGGCAAAGGCCAGCGGAGCGCTGGGGGACTTTGCCCAGACCAGCCCGGTGACCAGATCACTGACCGTCCCGTCTCCATTGTCACGATAGTGAGGACGATGGCCCCGATGCTGCGCATCCTGTCCCCAAAGCGGCTGGTCCGCTTTCGGGCAATCGATGATCGGACCGCGCTCGCTGAAGCAAAGATCCTGCCCCGTGCCAACGATCGGATAATGCGCTGCGGTCCCGGCCGCGCAAGCCAGCCCCGCTCCCAGACACAGGGTAAGCCGGAGACCAGCCTTGGCGCGAACAGGCAATTCCAATTCACCATCCTCAGGGAAGTATCGCGCTATCCTGCGCATGGCAGGTTATTGCCGGTTCTGGTGATGGCCTCTTGCGAAAAAACATCATGACCAACAAATTTGTTGGGTTCAAGCGCACGACAATGGTCGCCCGCCAACACGTTTGCACATATAGAGCTTGATTTATCTCGATTTTTCAGACGCTTGCGAACGAATGCGGATGCGCTCGAACGGCAATATGGTGCCCGGGGCCGGAATCGAACCAGCGACACTGCGATTTTCAGCATGGCTTGGGTGTGATCGAAGGCTTATAGATTCGTTACGATCTATTTCAGTAGAGAATTGAAATTGTTGAATTAATCGCTCCCAAGTGCTTCAGATTGTTTTACGCCCATTCCGTCAAGCAACCACGGATTCGCACCCATAGCGCACCCGCATCTTTTTTGCTCGCTCATAACCACGTGAGAGCTCGGCCTTGTCGTTGGGCAGAGGCAGGTAAGATTCTGCCTCTGTCTTTTTTTGTTTGAGCGAAGTTGGTGGTGCCGAGCAGCCATTTGGCCCAAATTCAGAGAATGAAATCGGTTGCCGCCATTGTGTATGTTCCGGTTAGGCGGATCTGGAAATCCGCAACACCGTCACCGTTTACATCTCCAGAAACGTTCGTGATTCCAGCATTAGTTTCAGCGCGAAGTTGCCCGGCAACATTTCCGAATGCCACATTGCCAATAAAGGCAAATGCCTGATCGCCTGCAGTCAACGTGTTGGCGTCAATTATACTAAGGTGGATTTTGTCAAAACCTTGCTGGAAATCAGCAATGAGATCAGCGCCGAGATTTATGGTGCTATCGCTCGTTGCAATAAACTGGAATGTATCGTTGCCGGCTCCGCCGGTGAGGGCGTCAGCGCCGCCACCACCGATCAGGGTATCGTTTCCAATTCCGCCGATGATATAATTGGCGCTTGTATTTCCTGTACCAGTAAAATTACCGTTACCAACGAAGACCAAGTTCTCGATGTCGGTATTCAGCGTGAAGCTTGTTCCGGTTGTCCTTACTTCGTCAATGCCTTCATCTGCCTGTTCTGTAACTACGTCTGAAGCATCCGTATAATAGATGTCATTTCCGGTGCCGCCGATCAGAATGTCAATGCCTGATCCTCCGTCTAAAATGTCGTCACCTCCGCCGCCAGTCAGCCTGTTGGCCTGGCCATCACCGGTTATTACATCAGCGAAGGCTGTGCCGATGATGAACTCGATTCCAGTGAGTGTATCCCCCTGTGCATCACCACCGGAATAGACACCGGTGGCCAGATTGATTGATACAGCAGCAGCACTCGTCGAATAGGAAGCAGTATCATAAAGGCCCGCGCCTCCATCGAGGGTATCGCCTCCAACACCACCTGACAGAACATCCTGACCGACGTCTCCACGCAGGATGTTGGCACTGGCATCACCAATAAGTGTATCGGCGTAGTACGAACCATTGATGCCTTCAATTGAATTGAAAACATCACCGGCTGCATCGCCGGTATGGATTCCGGTCTGCAAATTGATGGTCACGCCGGCACCCGCTGTCGTATAGGAAGCGATATCGGTTCCATTCCCGCCATTGAGAGTATCGGCACCCGCACCACCCGTCAGAATGTCGTTGCCGGCCCCGCCCGTCAGAATATTCGCGGCAGCGTTTCCTGTTCCCGTGAAGTTGCCGGTTCCGATGAAGGCGAGGTTCTCGACGTTGGTGGCCAAGGTGAATTCCAGCGCCGTGGTCCGGACCTCGTCAGTCCCCTCGGAAACGAGCTCCGTAATGATTTCAGATAGAACATCGGTATAGTAGATGTCGTCGCCAGTGCCGCCGATGAATGTGTCCTGGCCGGCACCCCCATTCAGAATGTCATTGCCCGCGCCGCCGGCAAGGATGTTGGCCTGGCCATCGCCTGTGATCGTATCGGAAAAGGCCGAACCTGTGATGTTCTCAATCCCAATAAGAATATCTCCCTGCGCATCGCCGCCTGTATTGATGCCAGTCGTCAGATTGACGACAACACCAGCGCCGCTGGTTGTGTAAGTTGCAGTGTCAGAAGCGGCGCCTCCATCCAAGGTGTCGGCACCAGCCCCGCCAGAAAGCACGTCGTTTCCGAGGTCACCCTTCAGGATGTTGGCGCTGGCGTCACCGGTTAATGTGTCAGCGTAATACGAACCGGATATTCCCTCGATTGAATTGAAAATGTCCCCTGACGCATCGCCGGTATGGATGCTGGTCAGCAAGTTGACGCTCACTCCAGCCGTCGAGGTCTGGTAGGAGGCGATATCCGTCCCGTTGCCTCCGTTCAGGACATCGGCGCCCGCCCCGCCGGTGAGAACATCATCTCCTATACCACCCGTGATGATATTGGCTTCGGCGTTTCCGGTGCCGGTGAAGTTACCCGATCCTGCAAAGATCAGTCGCTCAAGATTGGCGCTTAACGTATAAGTAGCGGCTGTTGTCCGCACCTCGTCGGAGCCTTGCCCTGCACTCTCGACGATGATGTCGCTGGGATTATCAATGTAATATATGTCGTCTCCGGCACCGCCTTGGAGGTTGTCGCTCCCCGCGCCCCCGTCGAGTACGTCGTTCCCGGCGCCGCCTTGAAGGTTGTTGTTGCTGCTATCGCCAGTCAGCACATCGGCGAAGGCTGAACCGACGATGTTTTCAATGCTGGTTAGCGTGTCTCCTTGTGCGTCGCCGCCCGTGTTGATGTTCGTCGCAAGATTGATCGTCACACCAGCTGAGCTGTTGACGTAGGTAGCGGTATCAATGCCGCCGGAGCCTCCGTTGAGGACGTCAGCTCCCGCGCCGCCTTCGAGCAGGTCATTGCCCAATCCTCCGGTAATCGTATTGTTGCTTGCATTGCCGGCTCCGGTAAAGGCAGAGCCACCCGTGTAAGTCAGGGCCTCCAGATTGGCGCTCAAAGTATAGCTGGTCAGGGTCGTCCGGATCTCGTCGATGCCCTCTCCCGCAATTTCGTTCACAACATCGCCCAGATTATCGACGACGTAGATATCGTTTCCCGCACCACCCGTCAGTATATCGGCACCCGCTCCGCCATCCAGCGTGTTGGCGCCGGCCGTACCGGTCAGATTATCGACATAGGACGAGCCCGTTACGTTCTCGATCGACGTATATGAATCTCCCGCAGCATCTCCGCCTGTTCCGATGCCGGTCGTCAGGTTCACCGTCACCGCAGCCGTGCTTGCGCCATAGTGGATCGTATCCGTGTCAGCGCCGCCATCGTGGTTGTCGCTTCCCACGCCGCCATAGAAGATGTCGTTTCCTGCCCCGCCGATAAAGATGTCGTTGCCGGCATACCCCACGAAGATATCGTTGCCGGAATTTCCTGTCAGCACATTGTCGGCTGCATTTCCGGCCAAGGTGCCACCACCCGTGGACAGAAGCGTCAGGTTCTCGAAATTCGCGAGCAGGGTATAGGTGGCAAGCGTCGTCCGCACCTCGTCCGTGCCAGCGCTCGCGGCTTCAGTGACCGTGTCGGCGGCATTGTCGATGATATAGACATCGTTGCCATTTCCGCCGGTCAGCGTATCCGCGCCAGCTCCACCATCTAGAATGTCATGCCCGTCGCCACCATTCAGAACATTTGCGAATGCATTGCCCGTGATGGTGTCGTTGAAAGCGGAGCCGGTGATATTCTCGAAATTGGTCAGGATATCACCCTGTGCATCACCTCCGACGCCAGCCCCCCCATTCAAGCTGACAGTAATACCCGCCGTGCTTGTTGAATACGTTGCCGTATCGATCCCCGCCCCACCGTCCAGGATGTCGGCGCCGCCACCACCTGCGATCAGGTCATTGT
>NZ_JBJTDY010000121.1:0-11193 GCF_046092605.1 Rhabdaerophilum sp.
GACGAGGAACTCACCCCAAACCCGGGCGGTCAGCTCCGCATCCCGATCGAGAATTGCCTGGCGCGCTTTCTGGGTGATGCCATGCGCTCCCCAGACAAGCAGGACGGCGGCGGCAAGGGTGAAGCCAAGCGCAACCGGCCAGGGCAGCCGACGAGGCTGGAACATGTCAGGACTCCAACACACCAAGACACAATCCTTGGTTGCATGCATTTCTCTAAGCGAGAATTAAAGAGTGTGCGGGAATGGCAAAATTTCATGCCGTGCCAAACGAATTCGCGCGCGATCGGCAGGGGGGCGGACCCGCGCCGGGACGCTCATGGGCTTCAGCCAGACCGGGGAATGCCCCGGTCTGGCTGACTGGCAGGCGTGAGGAAACGAAAGCACCGAGCATGATGCCGGCCAGACAGGTCGACCGCGTCCCTGGCGTGAGGATGGAGATAAAGGACTTCCGGAACAGGCGGAGGCGCAGCGCAACAACGCTCCTATCCCAAGATCATCCCTTGCATGCACCTATGAAACTGCAAAAACGCCCGGGCCTCGCCCGATCACGCGTCGAGCCTGTTCCCGATCATCGTCTTGAGCTTGCGCAGATCCGCCGCGAAACCGCGAATGCCCTCGGCGAGTTTCTCGGTCGCCATCGCATCCTCGTTCAACGCCCAGCGGAAGGAGGCTTCATCCACCGCGATGCGCGCGGGCTTTTCCGCCACTGCGGCCTTCACGGGGTCGAGCGCGCGAATGAGCGGACCCGCATCCTTCGCAAGCTGGTCGAGCAAAGCAGGCGCGATGGTCAGCCGATCGCAGCCCGCAAGGGCCTCAATCTCGCCGATGTTCCGGAAGGACGCACCCATCACCACCGTCTCGTGGCCATGCGCCTTGTAATAGGCGTGGATCGCGCGGACCGAGAGCACGCCGGGATCGGTTTCGCTGGTGTAATCCTGCCCCGTCGATTTCTTGTACCAGTCGAGAATGCGGCCCACGAAGGGGGAGATCAGAAACGCGCCCGCTTCCGCGCAGGCCACCGCCTGCGAAAGGTTGAAGAGCAGAGTGAGATTGCAATCCACCCCCTCCTTCTGGAGGATTTCTGCCGCGCGGATGCCCTCCCAGGTCGAGGCGAGCTTGATGAGGATGCGCTCTCGCCCGATGCCGCGGCTGGCATAATCC
The DNA here is from genome assembly GCF_046092605.1 of Rhabdaerophilum sp. Classification (NCBI taxonomy): domain Bacteria; kingdom Pseudomonadati; phylum Pseudomonadota; class Alphaproteobacteria; order Hyphomicrobiales; family Rhabdaerophilaceae; genus Rhabdaerophilum; species Rhabdaerophilum sp. Next base: position 1,162 of record NZ_JBJTDY010000121.1, read on the forward strand.
GCGATGATCGCGCGGGCCTTGGCGACCGATTTCGCCGTATCGAAGGAGAGATCGGCATCCACCTCGGTGGAGACGCGGCCGGGCACGCGCTTTGTGAGTTCCGCCCCGAAGGTGACGGCGAGGCGGTCACAGGCGGCGGAAATGCGCGCCTCGCGGCTTCCGCCCCGGCTGGCCGCCCAGTGCACGGCCTCATCCACGAAACCCTTGTAGGCCTCCATCTCGGCCGCTTTCAGGATCAGCGTGGGGTTCGTCGTGCAATCCACGGGCTTGAAGGCCTCGATCGCCCCCATGTCGCCGGTATCGGCGACCACCACGGTCATGGATTTGAGCTGCTCGAGTTTGGAAGCCATGGCGCGCATCCCCATCATTCGTCTTGTGAATTCTATGAAAAGCACAAGTAACTTTGTATTTCCTGCATCCGTCAGCCGTCTGTGGCAATGGAGTAGGTCGACAATCCGCGCCGGTTTTCGTCGATGATGAGGCGCTGCGCAAGGGCCGGCATGGCGCGGTCCGAGCAATCCACCCGGCTGCAGGTGCGGCAGGAGACGCCGATGGGTGTGACGATGGTCGGGTCCTCGAGGTTCAGGCCATCGGCATAAACAAGTTCCTTCGCGTGGCTCAGCGGGCACCCGAGGCCGATCGCGAGCATGCCGGCGCGGGCCGGAAGGCCGCCGCGCATCACCTGCCTCCCGCCCGGCGTCAACGTGCGCGCAACGCAGAAGAACGAGGAGCCATCCGGCATGCGCGAGACCTGCACGCGCAGCATGCCCGGCGTCGCGAAGGCATCATAGACGTTCCAGCGCGGGCAGGCCGCCCCGAAACGCGCGATATGGATGCCGGAGGAAGAAAACCGCTTCGAGATGTTCCCCGCGATATCCACGCGAATGAGGTGGAACGGCACGCCCTCCGCGCCGGGGCGACGCAACGTGGTCAGGCGGTGGCAGACCTGCTCGAAGGAGAGGTTGAAGCGGTGCTTCAGGATGGTTGTATCGTAGCGCGAGGTCCTGGCCGCGTCGAGGAAGCGCGGATAAGGCGCCATCACGGCTGCCGCGAAGTAATTCGCCAGCGCCGAGGCCGCGAGCGAATCCGCCTCGGGCGTCGAGAACTTGCCGCCGGAAACCAGCGCATCGATCTCGCGGCGGAAGCCGAGAAACGCGATCTGGTGCGCGAGCTGGAAGGTCCGGCTCGGGCTCGTGAGCAGTTCGGAGAGCTGGAGCCGGCGCGTCAGCGGATTATAGGCGCGCAGAAGTCCGCGCATGCTCTCGGTGGGGGCGATCTCGACATCCACCGCGAACCGCTCGGCCAGCACCTTCACCAGGTCCTGCTGGAGCGTGAAGAGGGCCAGGCCGTGATCGACCCAGAGGTTTTCGGCGGCCTCCTCCAGCGTCGGGAAATGGTTGAAATGACGCTGGATGAAATCCGACACCTCCTCGGAGGGGATGCTGGCGGAAGCGCCCTCGCCATCCCCCATGCCCAGCGCGCCATCGGCTGGCCCGCCGCGGCGATAGGCATGATAGAGCGTTACGAAAGCCTGCCCGAGGGCAGGCAGCGTGGCTGCGAGGTCGCGCACGTCGGTCGCCTTCACATCGGCGCTTTCGAACATGGGATCGGAGAGGGCTTCCATGAGGTCGGTCGCGAGCCGGCCATCCTCCTCGGCGCTCAGGCTGCCGAGATCGATCTGGAATTTCTCCGCCAGCCGGAGCAGCACGGAGGCCGTGACCGGTCGCTGGTTGCTCTCGATCAGGGTGAGATAGGACGGCGAAATCCCGAGTTCGCCCGCCATCTGCGATTGGCTGAGCCGTCTTTCCTGCCGCATGCGCCGCACGCGCCCGCCGATGCGCAGGGATCGCATCTTTGTCTCCTGAATATGTAAATCTGTTGCAATTTACAAAATTACAATTGTCATGCTGTCAAGGATTTTCTGCGTTTCCAGACGCATTTCAACATCTTGTTGCGCTGCGGGAGCGCCCGTGCGACAAGATGACCATGTGAAAGCTTGTAAATCGAAAGTCGTAGACGCATCGAAAGTCGTCATCGTTCGGATTCGGCTCTCACCTCCAGCAAAAGGATGTTTCCGATGACCGCCTCCTACACCCCGCAGAACAAGCGGGATTACACTGCCGCCGATGTGGAGAAGCTGCGTGGCTCGTTCCAGATGGAATACACGCTGGCCCGCATGGGCGCGGCCCGCCTGCGCCATCTGCTTGCCAACCGCCCCTTCGTCCGCACGCTCGGCGCGCTGACCGGCAACCAGGCGATGCAGCAGGTCAAGGCTGGCCTCCAGGCGATCTATCTCTCCGGCTGGCAGGTGGCGGCGGACGCCAACAATGCCGGACAGATGTATCCGGACCAGTCGCTCTATCCGGCCTCCTCGGTGCCGGATGTGGTGCGCCGCATCAACAACACCTTGCGCCGCGCGGACCAGATCGCCCATATGGAAGGCGACAAATCCACCCATTTCATGGCACCGATCATCGCGGATGCGGAAGCCGGCTTCGGTGGCCCCCTCAACGCCTTCGAACTCATGAAAGCAATGATCGAGGCTGGCGCCGCGGGCGTCCATTTCGAGGATCAGCTCGCCTCGGAAAAGAAGTGCGGCCATCTCGGCGGCAAGGTGCTGGTGCCGACCAAGACCTTCATCCGCACGCTGAACGCGGCGCGCCTCGCGGCGGATGTCTGCGGTGTGGACACCGTGCTGCTCGCCCGCACGGACGCACATGCCGCGAACCTCATCACCTCGGATGTGGATGATTACGATCATCCGTGGATCGATCGCGACAGCCGCACGGAAGAGGGTTTCTTCCGCCTGAAGCAGGGCAACAAGCACTCGGTCGAACATGCCATCGCGCGCGGCCTGGCTTACGGCGAGTATGCCGATCTCGTCTGGTGGGAAACCTCCGAGCCGGACCTCGGCGAAGCCCGCGAATTCGCGACCGAATTCAAGAAGAAGTACCCGAACAAGCTGCTCGCCTACAATTGCTCACCGTCCTTCAACTGGAAGAAGAAGATGAGTGACGCGGAAGCGGCGAAATATCAGGAAGAGATCGGTGCGCTGGGCTACAAATACCAGTTCGTCACACTCGCCGGCTTCCACAGCCTCAACCTGTCGATGTTCGAGCTGGCCAAGGGCTATTCGCAGCGCGGCATGGGTGCCTATTCCGAGATGCAGCAGCGCGAATTCGCCGCCCAGGACATCGGCTTCACCGCCGTCCGTCACCAGCGCGAAGTCGGCACCGGCTATTTCGATGCCGTTGCGATGGCGATCAGCCAGGGCAAGTCTTCCACCACCGCGATGGCCGGCTCGACCGAGAGCGAGCAGTTCCACGGTGGCGAGGGCCACGGCAAGGCGATTGCCGCCGAGTAACCGGCCGCATCAGGAGCGGGGCGGAACCCCTATGGTCCCGCTCTCCCCATACCCCCTTCTTTCGAGGAGCATGATCATGTCGAGGCAATATTGGGTGATTGGCGGGGAATATCAGTGCGTGGAATTCCAGGCAGTCGTTCCCGGAACCGAGCGCGTCTTTGGCCCCTACCGGTCTTATGAGGAAGCGGACAGGAAATGGCGCGAGCGTTCCTCGGCGAGCCGCTCATCGGCGACCACCCGCTACAGCATCGTCTCATCCGCTCCGAACCCGGCCCGGCAGCAAGCCTGGGCCTGAGGCGGAACGCCGGACGGGGGAGAATATCAAAACCGGCGGAAACGCCGGTTTTTTCGTTTCGCGGCGGATTTTTCCTGCTTCTTCGCAATGCGGCACCAGGAGGTGCGACCCGGCAATTCACTCCTCGGCACGATCGCGCCGGTCGATCTCCAAGAGCATTTTCCGATCTGACCGGATCATCTCGAATGCTCTATTTCTCTGTCCGGTCGCATTTTCTTTGCGCGAACCGGTATCCACTTCGCTTGAAAATGCTGTCTCTGTTTGATCGCATTTTCTTTGCGCGAACCGGTATCCACTTCGCTTGAAAATGCTGTCTCTGTCCGGTCGCATTTTCTTTGAGCGAACCGGTTGCCGGTTCCCGGACAAGATCTTGCGCCAAACAATACGGCACGCCCTCAGTGCAGTTTGAACTCCTGCCCGATCGAGCGGATCTCCGCCGGGGTGATCAGCCGGTTATGCGCGACGATCACGGAATGCAGGCCACCCTCGATCTCGCGCTTCCAGAAATCGAGGAACTTCCGCAAGGCCGGGAATTTCGGGAAGAGATCATATTCCTGCCAGATGAAATTCTGCAGCAGGTGCGGGTGATCCGGCATGTGGTAGAGAATATTGGCCGTCGTCAGCCCATAGCCCTGAAGCTGGCGACGGAAATCGGCATCGATCATGAATTCCTCCGTCTCGACTGGTCCGTTTCCGACAGGAGAGCGCCGCTCCCGTTACGGAAGTCTTGACATCACCAAAAGTTCAGACAAAAAAACATGCGACATATCATGCTTTTAGCAGCATCGCCTGCTGGCTGCCAGCAAAAGTCGTTGACGGCCGAACCCTATATCCGGATGATCCTGGTTCCCATGTGGACCTTCTGGATGTCTTCCCTCATCGTTGTGAACCGCATTCCGCGCCTCGCGCAGGAAGCGCATCGCCTGGTTCTCGGCCGCGTGCCCGATGGACGATTCGAGAGCGAGCGGATGGTCACCGAGAAGGTGCTGGCCGTGCAGGGCGGTATGGTCGCGGCGAATCTCGAGGGCATGCGGATCAGTGTCGAGATCGCGACGCGGATGGCCTTCGGCGATGTGCATTCCGCCTCGAATGCCGTGGCCTCCGCACCGATGCGCATCGCCAGGGCAGCGGCGGAGCCCACGCATCGCACGGTAGCGGACAATGCCCGCCGCCTCTCGGGCAGCTGAGAACATCCGCCCAAGGGCACCCTTGACCCGCGCCGCCGGGCAGAGGAAAGAGCCGCATGGCCTCGACCTCGGCAACGCTCCGTTTCGATGAAGCCCAGCGCATCGCGCTGGGGAGCATTGCCATTGGCCTGATCGTTCTCGCGCTCAAATTCGCGGCCTATTACCACACGGGTTCGGTCGCGCTCTATTCGGATGCCCTCGAAAGCACGATCAATGTCGTTGCGGCCTGCGTGGCGCTGTTCGCCTTGCGCCTCTCCGCCAAGCCGGCCGACGCCAAGCACCCCTATGGCCACCAGAAGGTGGAATATCTCGCGGCTGTCTTCGAAGGCGCGCTGATTCTCGTGGCGGCCATGGCCGTATTCCACGCCGCGTGGGGCGCCTGGAACAACCCGCGCGCGATGAATCATGATCCTCTGGGCTATGGCCTCAACGTGCTCGCCGGCGTGATCAACGGGGCCTGGTGCTGGCTTCTCATCAGCCGCGGGCGCAAGCTCCGCTCGCCGGCCCTGGTTGCCGATGGCCGGCATCTGCTCACGGACGTGCTTTCCTCGCTGGGCGTGCTGATAGCCCTGGTCATCAGCGTGGCGACCGGATTGCCCTGGCTCGATCCGCTGCTCGCGGGGCTCGTGGGCGTGAACATTCTGGTTTCCGGCTGGAAGCTGATGCAGGCTTCCTTCGGCGGGTTGATGGACGAGGCCGCAGCACCCGAGGAACTCGATGCGATCCGCGCCATCATCGGCCGCGAGGGTGAGGGTGCCCTGGAAGCGCATGATCTGCGCACGCGCCACTCCGGCCCGGCCACCTTCATCGAGTTTCATCTTGTCGTGCCCGGCGAAATGCGGGTGGATCGCTCCCATGACATCTGCGACCGCATCGAAGCCGGGTTGCGCGAAGCGTTTTCAGGAGCCATCATCACGATCCATGTCGAGCCGGAGAACAAGGCCAAGCATTCCGGAATCGTTGTGCTGTGATGCGCCTTGCCGGCGCGCGATGCCGATGCCAGCTACCGGATAACCGGATCGAACGCGGCTTCATGGGGAGGAAGTGTCATGCTCGCGCCAGTGGAAAATCGCGCCTTCGCGCTCTCGGATGACGATCGCGCGGTCATCGAGATGGCCCGCGCCTTCGCGGATGAGAAACTCGCTCCCCATGCCCTCGAATGGGACGAGAAGAAGCACTTTCCAATCGATGTGCTGCGCGAAACCGCCGCTCTGGGCATGGGCGCCTGCTATGTGAGCGAGGATTGGGGCGGCTCCGGCCTCACGCGGCTTCAGACCGCTCTCGTCTTCGAGGCGCTTTCCACCGGCTGCCCGGCGGTCGCCTCCTATCTCTCGATCCACAACATGGTCGCGGGGCTCATCGAACGTTTCGGTGACGAAACGCTGAAGGCGAAATACATGCCCGCCATGGTCTCGATGGAGATGCTCTCCTCCTATTGCCTCACCGAACCAGGCTCGGGTTCGGATGCGGCGGCGCTTAAGACGCGCGCCCGGCGCGAGGGCGATTTCTATATCGTGGACGGCGTCAAGCAGTTCATCTCCGGCGCCGGCTCCACCGATCTCTACGCCGTGATGGTGCGGACGGGCGAGGAGGGGCCAAAGGGCATTTCCTGTCTTCTGATCGAGAAGGACATGCCGGGCCTCTCCTTCGGTGCCAACGAGAAGAAGATGGGCTGGAATGCGCAGCCCACGCGGCAGGTCATCATGGAGAATTGCCGCGTGCCGGTCTCAAACCTGGTCGGCAAGGAGGGGCAGGGCTTCACCATCGCGATGAACGGGCTCGATGGCGGGCGGCTCAACATTTCGGCTTCGGCCTTGGGCGGCGCGCAGGCGGCCTTCGACAAGGCGAAGACCTACCTTTCCGAGCGGGTCGCCTTCGGCAGGAAACTGCAGGAATTCCAGGCCCTTCAGTTTCGCCTCGCCGATATGGCGATCGACCTCGAAGCCGCGCGAATCTTGCTCTATGCGGCCGCGAGCGCCTATGACCGCAAGGAGCCGGATGCCACGATGCGCTGCGCGATGGCCAAGCGTTTCGTGACTGAAACCGCCTCGAGCGTCGCGGATCGCGCGTTGCAGCTCCTCGGCGGCTACGGCTATCTGCAGGATTACGGCATCGAGAAGATCGTGCGCGATCTGCGCGTCCATCAGATCCTCGAGGGGACCAACGAGATCATGCGGATGATCGTGGCACGCAATCTGCTTGGCACGCGCTGACCGGCATGATCGACTTCAATTCCGCGCTGCTGATTCTCGCCGGCATTGCCGGATTGTGGTTCGCCACGCGCTTTCTCTATCGGCCGAAAGGGTCTTCAGGCGGGCTCGGTGGCATGTTCAGGCGCGAGATGGCGGAAACGGTGCCGGGCATCGGGCTCGAAGCCCTGCGCTCGCTCTCGGATGATCTCGTGAGCTTCGCGCGGAACGAGGTTGCCCTGCGGGGGATCATCCTCGCGGGGCCCTTTGTGGCACGGCAGGCCGATGCCACCTCGGATGTGACGGCCATTCTCATCTCGAATGACCTCACGGGGCAGGATGATGCGGCCTATTTGCGCCGCTGGCCCTACATCCGGCGGGGGCATGATCTGCGCGACCAGCGCGTCGAACGCGTGCCGGGCGGGCTCATCCATCACCTCACCTTGCGCGGTGCGCCGCCGGTGGTGCTGGCCTTCATCGAGGCCCATGCCCCGCTGCCGCCCGCGCTGGAACCAGCGCTCGAACAGGGTGCCACCCATATCGATATCGGAACCGGAGACGCGGAAGCCTTGCTCAACCGCTGGAACATCCGGGTGACCAGGCGGGGAGAGAAGAAATGACGACAATCGCGGTGATCGGGCTCGGCAATATGGGCGGCCCCATGGCGCAGAACCTCGTGAAGGCGGGTCACGCCGTGACAGGCTTCGACCTGTCGCCAGCAGCCATCGAGGAGGCGCGGGCGGGCAGTGTCGCCATCGCGGGGAGCGTCGCGGAGGCGGCGAAGGGCGCGGAGGCGATCGTCACCATGTTGCCGGCCGGCAAGCATGTCCGCGCGGTCTGGGCGGAAATCGTCGGCATCGCCGGCAAGGGGACCCTGCTCATCGATTCCTCGACAATCGACGTCGACTCCGCCCGCGCGGTGCATGCACAGGCGGAAACTGCCGGTCTCGTGCCGGTCGATGCCCCGGTCTCCGGCGGGGTGGGCGGTGCAAGGGCGGCCACGCTCACCTTCATGTGCGGCGGCGCAGATGCGGCCTTTGCCCGCGCGAGGCCCCTGCTCGAAGCCATGGGCAGGAAGATCGTGCATTGCGGCGGCGCGGGCGCGGGGCAGGCGGCGAAGATCTGCAACAACATGATCCTCGGCATTTCGATGATTGCGGTTGGCGAGGCCTTCGTGCTGGCCGAGAAGCTGGGCCTTTCGCATCAGGCCTTGTTCGATGTGGCCTCCACCTCCTCCGGCCAGTGCTGGAGCCTCACCACCTATTGCCCGGTGCCCGGCCCGGTGCCGACGAGCCCCGCGAATAATGGCTACAAGCCCGGTTTCGCGACCGCCCTGATGCTGAAGGACCTGAAGCTGAGCCAGGATGCGGCCGCCGCTGCCGGCGCGACCACGCCGATGGGCGCGCTGGCGACACAGCTTTACGGGCTTCATGCAGCCTGGGGTGAGGGTGGTGCGGATTTCTCCGGCATCATCGAATTGATCCGCGGGAAATCCGACTGACTTCGTTCTTCGCGCATTTTCTTCCCGCGAACCGGCTGATACCCGCCCTCGCCCGCATATGCTTGGCCTGGAATCGCGCTACCCGTTCCAAACCGAGAAGACGCGATCCAGCTCCGGCTTCGGCTTTGCAGGGGGCCATTCCGTCGATGTACCCATGGCGATGAGGCAGGTGAGGTGCTCGTTGGCACCCAGCAGGAAGCCTTCGCGCATCGCTTTCGTGCCGAGGAACTTGCCCGAGCGCACGGCGGCGGCGAAACCCGCAGCCTGCACGGCGAGCAGCACGTTTTCCAAGGCGCAGCCCACCGCGAGCCACTGGTCGGATGCCGTGATCTTCGGATGCTCGGCGTCGATCCGACCGATCAGCGCGAGGATTTCCGGGCCCTGATGTGCCTTTTCGCGAGCGCGCTCGATCTCGGACGCGGCAATGTCGGGCTGCAGCTCGCGGCTCGACGCTTCCAGCAGGTCGGCCAGCCGATCGCGGGCGGAATCCGCGATGCGCAGAAACCGGAACGGAACCAGCCGGCCATGATCCGGGGCCTGCGCTCCGGCCTTCACGATGGCCTGCAGCGTCATCTCGTCGGGGCCAGGGGCCGCCAGGGCGCGAGCATTGCCGGAACGGCGGGCCATCAGCCCGGAATAGAGAGGATGGACGGTGACGGACATGCGGATCTCCCGGTTGCTCGTTTCCAGCTAGGCCGTGCCGCACATTCCAGCAAGTCCCAGCCTCTTCTTTTCGGGGCCCCTGATTTGTTGCAGGTGTTGCCATAAGCATACAGCATCCTTCAACTGCTTCTGTGCATAGTTTTGCCGTAGGGCGTTAAACGCAGTGACTTGAGGACCATGACAACCAATGACCACCGCGCATCCGGCACGTTGACAGATCCGGCCGCCGATGCTGCGGCGATGCTGTTGCGACTGGGATTTGCGATCTTCGCGCTCGTCATCCCTTCGGCGACGCTGATGTCGCGCTGGGTGATCGTGGTGCTTGTGCCGATCGGCGCGGTGCTCATCATCCTGTCTTCCCTGCTCCGCGCCGATTCCGCGCGCCTTTCGGTTCGGGCGCTCTCACACCTCGCCAGCGGTCCGGGCCTGGCTTGCCTGCTGCTCGTGAGCTGGGCGCTGGTTTCCCTGCTCTGGACTCCGGTGCGGTGGGAGGCGGCGGAAAAGCTCTTCAAGCTGCTCGGCGTGGTCTTGCTCGGGTTCTTCGCGGTTATCGCGCTGCCGCAGCGCATGCGCGCCACCAACCTGCATCTGATTACCATCGGTGTTGCCCTCGGTGCGACGCTGATCCTCGTCGGCAGCGTTTCGGCGCTTCTTGGCCAGCCTGTCCTGAGCTTTCCGCCGGCGACGCCCGAGCGGATCGTGATCCTGCTCACGGTTCTGGGCTGGATCGGCGCGGCATGGCTGCTGATCAAGAACCGCAGGAGCATGGCCTTCGCGCTGATGGTGCTGGTGATCGCCGCCATCGCGCTGGGCCCCAACCGGGCGGCCTTCGG
>NZ_JBJTDY010000122.1:0-4618 GCF_046092605.1 Rhabdaerophilum sp.
TGCGAAAAACCGCGCGATCCTGCTGGAGGCCTTGCCGCGCCTCGGCCTGCCGCCCCTGCCGATGGACGGGGCGTTCTACGCCTATTGCGACATCGCGCGATATTCAAACGATTCTATGGATTTCGCCCGGCGTGCGCTGCGGGAGGCCGGCCTCGCCATCACGCCCGGTCTCGATTTCGACCCTGTGGGCGGAAACCGCTTCGTGCGCTTCTCCTATGCCGGGAGCGAAAAGGATATCGTGACGGCGGTGGCGCGGCTGGAAGCGTGGCTGGGGCGGTAATCACGCGTCATGGCCGGACTTGTTCCGGCCATCCACGCCTTTCCGACGCAAGACGTGGATGCACGGGCCAAGCCCGTGCATGACGCCCGAGTCTACATGCGCTAGCCTCCAGCCATGAACCTGCCCATTTCCACTACCCTCATGCATGCCGCGCTCACCATCCTGCGCATGCTCTCCTTCGCCCTTGCCGTGCTCTTGCTGTTGCTGGCGATCCGCGCGCAATTCGACGAGAACATTTCCATTGGCTGGGGGCAGGCGAGCCTCGGGGCGCTGGCTTTCGCCGCCACGGGTGCCGCTTGCGGGTGGCTGCGAAAGCGGTTCGAAGCGCGCATCAGGCGGGGTTGACGCCCGCGTTGGGTGCAGCGAAAAGGCAGACAATCCCATGCTCTCGAAATGAGGCCGGTTTCATGTCGCTCGATATCCGTTCCGCCCATCCCAAACAGTGGATCAAGGGCGCCCGAGACGATTGGGAAATCATCATCGGCATGGAAATCCACGCGCAGGTGAATTCCAACGCCAAGCTGTTTTCCGGCGCTTCCACCGCCTTCGGCAATGACCCCAACGCCAATGTGAGCCTCGTGGATGCCGCGATGCCCGGCATGCTGCCCGTCATCAACCGGGAATGCGTGGCGCAGGCGGTGCGCACGGGCCTTGGCCTCAAGGCCGAGATCCACACGACCTCGCGCTTCGACCGGAAGAACTACTTTTATCCGGATCTGCCGCAAGGCTACCAGATCAGCCAGTTCGCGCACCCGATCGTGGGCGAGGGCGAGGTGATCGTCGATGTGCCCGGCGAGGCCGAGCCCATCATGGTGCGCATCGAGCGGCTGCATCTCGAACAGGATGCGGGGAAATCCATCCATGATCAGGACCCGCTGAATTCCTTCGTCGATCTCAACCGCGCGGGTGTGGCCCTGATGGAAATCGTCTCGAAGCCGGACCTTCGCTCGGCCGAGGAGGCGCAGGCCTATGTGACGAAGCTCCGCACCATCCTGCGCTATCTCGGCACCTGCGATGGTGACATGGAGAAGGGCAATTTGCGCGCGGATGTGAACGTCTCCGTGAGGAAGCCCGGAGAGCCGTTCGGCACGCGCTGCGAGATCAAGAACGTCAACTCGATCCGCTTCATCGGGCAGGCGATCGAGGTGGAGGCGCGCCGGCAGATCGGAATCCTCGAAGATGGCGGCAGGATCGACCAGGAAACCCGCCTCTATGATCCGGGCAAGCGCGAGACGCGCTCCATGCGTTCGAAGGAAGAGGCGCATGATTACCGCTACTTCCCCGATCCAGACCTGCTGCCGCTGGTGCTGCCCGAGGGCTTCGTGGAGGAGTTGGCGCAGCACCTGCCGGAACTGCCGGATGCCAAGAAGGCGCGCTTCATCAGTCAGTATGGCCTCTCGGCCTATGATGCGAGCGTGCTCGTGGCCGAGCGCGAGAGCGCGGATTATTTCGAGGCGGTTGCCAAGGGCCGCGACGGCAAGATTGCCGCGAACTGGGTCATCAACGAGCTTTTCGGCCGCCTGAACAAGGATGGGAAGTCGATCGAGACGAATCCGGTTTCGGCCAGCCAGCTCGGCGGCATCATCGATCTCATCGGCGCGGGCACCATCTCCGGCAAGATCGCGAAGGACCTGTTCGAGATCGTCTTCACCGAAGGTGGCGACCCGGCGACAATCGTCGAGCAGCGCGGCATGAAGCAGGTGACGGATACTGGCGCGATCGAGAAGGTCGTCGACGAGATCATCGCCGCCAACCCGGACAAGGTTCAGCAGGCGAAAGAGAAGCCGACGCTCCTCGGCTGGTTCGTGGGGCAGGTGATGAAGGCCTCGGGCGGCAAGGCCAATCCGGGCGCGGTGAACGACCTCTTGAAGCAGAAACTGGGGATCGAGTGAATCTTCGGGTCCGCCCGGCCGAGCGCGAGGATATCCCGGCGATCCGGTTGCTTCTGGCCGAGACCTGGCATGCGGCCTACGATCCTCTCTTCGGGGCTGAGCGCGTCGCCGCGATGACCGAAGCCTGGCATTCGGAGGATAATCTCGGCCGCGAACAGGACGAGGCCGAGGCGTTCCCGGCGAAGCGGATCTTTCTCGTCGCGGAGGAGCAGGGCGCGCTCGTTGCCACGGCGTCGGCAGTTCTCATGGACGAGGAAACCGTGAAGCTGACGCGGCTCTACATCCTGCCCGATCACCAGAGGCGGGGGCTCGGCCGTGCGATGCTGGAACAGTGCTTCGCGCATTTTCTGCTCGCACATCGCGGCCAGCTGGAGGTGTTGGCGGGCAACGCGAGTGCGATCGCTTTCTATCGGCGCTTCGGCTTCAGCGAAGCCGCCACGACCGCGAATGCTGCGACGCACGCGAAACCCGAACCGCTTGCCCCCCTGATTTTCGAGGTGCCGCTGCCTTTGGCCCGCCCGCCGGGTTGAACCTGTCGCCAAAAATGAATACATTGAATACTCGTATTCACCAGTACGCCACTGGCCGGGAGTCTGCCATGCCCACCTCCATCCGCCTTGAGAAGGAGATCGAAGCCCGGCTCGACCGCCTCGCCAAGGAGACGGGCCGCACCAAGGCTTATTACCTGCGCGAACTGATCGAGACCGGTCTGGAGGATCTCGAGGATTATTATCGCGCGACCGAGGTGCTGGAGCGGGTGCGGCGGGGCGAGGAACGGACCCATTCCCTCAAAGAGGTTCGCAAGGAGCTCGGGCTGGACGATTGATCGGTGGCCTGGAGCATTCGCCTGACACGCACCGCGCAGAAAGATCTTCAAAAGCTGGATCGAAAAGCGGCGCGGCGCATTCTTGCGTTCCTTGAGGAACGGGTGATCGCCTCTGGCAATCCGCGCTTGAACGGTAAGGCACTGACGGGTGTGCTGGGGGATCGCTGGAGCTACCGCCTCGGCGATTATCGCATCCTCTGCGACATCCAGGACGAGGTGGTGATCGTGCTGGTGCTGACGATCGGGCACCGGAAGGATGTTTACGAGTGATCCCGCATCTTCGTCCCGCCACCGATGCCGATGCGCAAGATCTCTTCGGCCTGCTCACGCTCTGCTTTGCCGAATATCCCGGTTGCTACACCGATCCCCACGGCGATCTTCCCGATCTCGTGAAGCCCGGCCACTGGAACGAGCGGCGCAGCAAGACAGAGGACGGCGCGGATGGCCGCTTGCTCGGTGGCGAGTTTCTCGTCGTCGAGGATGAGCGGGGGCGGGTCTCGGCCTGCATCGCGCTGGATTTTCCAAAACTTGAGGCCGATGGCACGCGGATCGCGGAGCTTCACCGGCTTTATGTGCGGGCCGACCAGCGGGGCAGAGGCCTCGCGGCACGGCTCGTCGCGCATGTCGAGGCCATGGCGCGTGAGGCGGGCACCCGGCGTATGGAATTGTGGTCTGACACGCGGTTTGAAACGGCGCACCGGCTCTATGAGCGGCTCGGTTATGCGCGGGGTGGCTCGCGGCCGCTGGGCGATATCTCGAACTCCACCGAGTTCTTCTTCGCCAAGGCGCTGTGAAGCGGGGCTCCGAACCAGAACTACCACAAATCGTTCATTTCCCGGCCAGGTGAAATTCGTTAGGATCAGACTAAGTTTAGGTCTGGCCCTGTCTTCTGAAAGGTTCCGACGATGTCGATCATGAACAGGAAAACGACTGTCCTGGCGGCGGCCGTGGTGGCGGTTTCTGCCTCGACGGTGTCGTTCAGCGGTGCGGAAGCACGCTGGCGCGGGCATCATCACCACCATCGTGGCGCGGGCATTGTGGCCGGTCTTGCAGCGGGCGCGCTGATTGGGGGTGCATTGCTGGCGCCGCGTGCCTATTCGCATCCCTATCATTACGGCGGGCCGGTCTATTACCGCGGGCCGGTTTATGTGGATGAGCCGATCGAATGCCATGTCGAACGGCGCCGTGTCTGGAGCGAGCCTCGGGGCCGCTACATCATCGTCAACCGCGAGGTTTGCGACTGATCACACGAAAGTTATCCCGGTTGAATGCCCCGCAGTTCCATTGGCGGGGTGTTTCGCTTGTCAGGGGATCGGCAGGACGCCCTTCAGCATGCCGAAGCTCTCGGCGAAATGCATCCGGAACCATTCAGACGAAACGAGCAGGTGGCTCGGCGCGAAGAAGACGCAGATCCAGCCGATGGCGCCCACGATGTTCGCCGCCATGAAGGCCGCCGGCGGCATGCGCGAGAGCCCGGCGACGATGGGGATGAGCACGCGGATCGGACCCATGAAATGTCCGAAGAACACCCCTATCACGCCCCAGCGCCGCGTGAAATCCTGTGCCATTGCGACTGTTCCGCTGTAGTTGCGGACTGGCCACATCGTCAGGATGCGGCCC
>NZ_JBJTDY010000123.1:0-25848 GCF_046092605.1 Rhabdaerophilum sp.
GAATACAAGAGCGGCGGGGAGGGGCTGGAAATCGACTATGATTTCGTGCCCTCGCCCTTCGGTCCGGCGCTGCCGATGCTCACGGCGCGTGGATTATGCGGTCTGGCTTTCGCGGATGAAGGCGGCGAGCAGGCCGCCTTCGAGGACATGACTCGCCGCTGGCCGCGGGCGACCTACCGGCGCTTCCCCGAGCGGATCGCACCCATCGCGGCGCGCATCTTCGAGCAGGATCAGTGGCGGCCGGAACGGCCTTTGCGCGTCTTCCTCATTGGCACGGATTTCGAGGTGCGCGTGTGGGAAACCCTGCTCGGCATCCCCATGGGCAGGGCCACCACCTATGGCGCCATCGCCGGAAGGCTCCAAAAGCCGAGTGCGGCGCGTGCGGTGGGGGCGGCCGTGGGGCGCAACCCTGTCTCCTTCGTGGTACCCTGCCATCGCGTGGTGGGGAAATCCGGCGCGCTCACGGGCTACCATTGGGGCCTCACGCGCAAGCGGGCCATGCTCGGATGGGAGGCGGGGCAACTGGGCTCCTGATGAGGTTTCGGCCTGCAAACCAACGGGAATCATGCGATAAGCCTGATATGATCTCCGATATTGTCGCCATCGCCGGTTGGATTGGCCTCGTCGCCTTCGCGGTTTCGGGCGCGCTGGTCGCCTCGCGCAAGCAGATGGACATCACCGCCTTCGTGTTCTTCGGCACGGTGACGGCGATAGGCGGCGGCACGATGCGCGATCTCGTGCTGGACCTGCCGGTCTTCTGGGTGAAGGACACGACAGCATTGATCGTCGCGGCGATCGCCTCGGCGCTCACCTTCTTCGTGGCGCATCTCCCGGAATCGCGGCTGCGCCTGCTGCTCTGGCTCGATGCCCTGGGCATGGCGGTGTTCTGCGTGGTCGGGGCTGCGGCGGGGCTCGACCATGGCGGGGTGGTTGCAGTCACCTGCGGGGTGATGACGGCGGTCGTCGGCGGCTTCATCCGCGACATGATGGGCGCGGAAGAGGCCGCGATCATGCGCGGGGAGATCTATGCCTCTGCGGCCTTTCTCGGCGCGCTCACTTTCGTCATTCTCCAGGGCTTTGTGGCGCGGGATATTGCGGTGGTCGCGGGCACGCTCGCGGCCTTCGCGCTGCGGGGTGCGGCGCTGGCCCTCGGCTGGCGGCTGCCGGTCTACCGGGCGAAGCGCGGACGCAGCCGGGAAGAGATCGGATTGTGACATTTGTGCACCTCACGCTCTTGTGAGCGCGAAGCCGCCTTACTATATCGCGGAGATCGGTTTCCGAACGCCGTTCGGTGTCGGATTTCCTTGAATTGTTAACCAGGTTTCGGCCTAAAGGGGCCGTCATCACTCCCTCCCCGGTTGCTTCGGGACCAGAGGAGGGTGCTCGCCGGACAAGAGGAGCAAAAGACATGGGTAAAGTTATCGGCATCGACCTCGGCACCACCAATTCCTGCGTCGCCGTGATGGAAGGCGCGACCCCCAGGGTGATCGAGAATTCCGAAGGTGCGCGCACCACGCCGTCCATCGTCGCGTTCACGCCGGATGGCGAACGCCTCGTGGGTCAGCCGGCGAAGCGCCAGGCGGTCACCAACCCCGAGAAGACCTTCTTCGCGATCAAGCGCCTGATCGGCCGCACCTATGCCGATCCGCTGACCCAGAAGGACAAGGGCCTCGTCCCCTATTCCATCGTGAAGGCCGATAATGGCGATGCGTGGGTGGAAGCGGACGGCAAGAAATATTCGCCCTCGCAGATCTCTGCCTTCACCCTGACAAAGATGAAGGAGACGGCCGAGAGCTATCTCGGGCAGCCGGTCACGCAGGCTGTCATCACCGTTCCGGCCTATTTCAACGACGCCCAGCGCCAGGCAACCAAGGATGCCGGCCGGATCGCCGGCCTCGAGGTGCTGCGCATCATCAACGAGCCGACGGCGGCGGCACTCGCCTATGGCCTCGACAAGAAGACCACCGGGACCATCGCGGTCTATGACCTCGGCGGCGGCACTTTCGACATCTCGATCCTCGAGATCGGCGATGGTGTGTTCGAGGTTAAATCCACCAACGGCGACACGTTCCTCGGCGGCGAAGATTTCGATATGCGCCTCGTCGAGTATCTCGCGGACGAGTTCAGACGCGAGCAGGGCATCGACCTGAAGAAGGACAAGCTCGCCCTCCAGCGCCTGAAGGAAGCGGCCGAAAAGGCGAAGATCGAGCTTTCGAGCGCGCTCCAGACCGAAATCAACCTGCCCTACATCACCGCCGATTCCTCCGGCCCGAAGCATCTTGCGCTGAAGCTCTCCCGCGCGAAGTTCGAGAGCCTCGTCGATGATCTCGTGCAGCGCACCATCGAGCCCTGCAAGAAGGCGCTGAAGGATGCGGGCATCCAGGCCGGCCAGATCGACGAGGTCGTGCTCGTCGGCGGCATGACCCGCATGCCGAAGATCCAGGAAGTGGTGAAGGCCTTCTTCGGCAAGGAGCCGCACAAGGGCGTGAACCCGGATGAGGTCGTGGCCATCGGCGCCGCCATCCAGGCCGGCGTGCTGCAGGGCGACGTGAAGGACGTGCTCCGTCTCGACGTGACCCCGCTTTCACTCGGCATCGAGACGCTGGGTGGCGTGTTCACCCGCCTCATCGACCGCAACACCACGATCCCCACCAAGAAGAGCCAGGTCTTCTCCACGGCGGAAGACGGCCAGACGGCCGTGACCATCCAGGTCTATCAGGGTGAGCGCGAGATGGCGGCGGACAACAAGCTGCTCGGCCGCTTCAACCTCGAAGGGCTGCCCGCCGCGCCGCGCGGCGTGCCGCAGATCGAGGTGACCTTCGACATCGACGCCAACGGCATTGTGAATGTCTCGGCGAAGGACAAGGCAACGGGCAAGGAGCAGGCCATCCGCATCCAGGCCTCGGGCGGCCTCTCGGATGCCGATATCAAGAAGATGGTCAAGGAAGCCGAGGCCAATGCCGAGGAAGACAAGAAGCGCCGTGAACTGGTGGAGGCAAGGAACCAGGGCGAAAGCCTGATCCACTCCACCGAGAAATCGCTGAAGGAGCATGGCGACAAGCTCCCCGAGGCGGACAAGACCGGCGCGGAAGCGGCCATCCAGTCCCTGCGCGATGCGCTGCAGGGCGAGGATGCCGAGATGATCGGCGAGCGCACGCAGGCCCTCATGCAGGCGGCCATGAAGATCGGCGAGACGATCTACAAGGCCGAGCAGGAGGCCAGCGCCAAGGCCGATGCCGAGAAGGATGGCGTGAAGACGGAAGACGTCATCGACGCCGAGTTCAAGGACGTCTCCAAGGACGACAGGAAGAAATCGTAACGCTTCCGAAGGGCGCTTCTTGTGAGCTGCTTTTCCCCCGATCGTCAGGGCCGCGCGCCCCACGTGCGCGGCCTTCTTCTGCCGGATGCCGGAGCCTGAGGCATGTCCAAGCGTGACTATTACGAGCTTCTGGGTGTTGCGAAGAATGCGGATGAGCCTGCGCTGAAGAGCGCCTTCCGCAAGCTCGCGATGCAATATCACCCGGACAAGAACCCGGGGGATGCCGAGGCCGAAAGGCGTTTCAAGGAAATCAACGAGGCCTATCAGGTTCTCTCGGATGGGCAGAAGCGCGCGGCCTATGATCGCTTCGGCCATGCCGCCTTCGAGAATGGCGGTGGCGGGGGTCCTGGCGGCTTCGGGCCGGATTTCGCCTCCTCCATGTCGGATATCTTCGAGGATATTTTCGGCGATGTGTTCGGTGGCCGGCGCGGGGGCGGTGGGCGTGGCCGCGAGCGCGGGGCAGACCTGCGCTACAACCTCGAGATCAGCCTCGAGGATGCCTATTCCGGCAAGGACATGAGCATCAAGGTCCCCACGGCCATCCTCTGCGAGGCCTGTTCGGGGACTGGCGCGAAGCCGGGCTCCAAGCCCAAGCCCTGTGGCACCTGCGGCGGCCTCGGCCGCGTGCGCGCCATGCAGGGCTTCTTCACGATCGAGCGCACCTGCCCCACCTGCCAGGGTCGCGGTGAGGTGATCGAGGACCCGTGCCGCGCCTGCTCGGGCGGCGGTCGTGTCACGCGTGAGGTGACGCTCGCGGTCGAAATTCCCGCCGGCGTGGAAGATGGCACGCGCATGCGGCTCGCCGGCAAGGGCGAGGCGGGCGCGCGCGGCGCGCCGCCGGGCGATCTCTACATCTTCCTTTCGGTGAAGCCGCACGGCTTTTTCAGTCGCGATGGTGCGGATCTCTTCTGCCGCGCGCCGATTTCCATGGTCGCCGCCGCGCTCGGAACCGAGATCAGGGTTCCGACACTCGACGGCCGCGAGGCGGTGATCAAGGTCCCCGAAGGCACGCAATCCGGCAAGCAGTTCCGCCAGCGCGCGAAGGGCATGCCGGTTCTGCGCTCCAAGGAGATGGGAGACCTCTATGTGCAGGTTCTGGTGGAAACACCGCAGAATCTCACGCGGCGCCAGCGTGAATTGCTGCAGGAATTCGAGAAGGATTCCTCGCAGGCAACCTCGCCGGAATCGGCCGGCTTCTTCAACCGCGTGAAGGATTTCTTCAGCGGCGCACCCTGAGCGCGGGGCCTTCCGCAAACGCTGAAGATCGGCCACGCCCTTGCCCAGTGCCAGCAAGGCGGTTAAGACCTTGAAAGCCAGAAGCGCAACCGGGAGCGTGCGTGTTGACCGGCCTTCGCAAAGAAAAGCCCTTCGAGGACCTGCGCCGCACCAGCCGGAAGCTGGTTGCCCGCATCAAGGCCGAGGTGAAGAACAAGGCCGAGGCGAAGTCCCTGCGCGACGCCAACATGATCGGCCCGAAAAAACCTGATCCGCTTCAGGAATTGCAGATCAAGGGCAGGAAGTTCGTCGCGAAAATCCAGGCCGAAGTGAAACAGGCCAAGATCGATGACGATGCCCGGTTCCTCAAGACCTGGTTCGACAAGCCCCTCGTCACCGGCGCGGTGTCGCCTTCCTCGAAGGCGCTGGCGCGCAAGATGGCGGGCTATGTCGAACCCGAGAGCATGGGCCCGGTGGTCGAGCTTGGCCCCGGCACCGGCCCCGTGACCGATGCGCTCATCGCGCGCGGCATCGCCGAGGAGCGCCTCGTGCTCGTGGAGTACAACCCGGAATTCTGCACGCTTCTCGCCAAGCGCTACCCCAGGGCCACCATTGTGCAGGGCGATGCCTATGCGCTGGAAACCGTGGTCGCGCCGCATCTGAAGAAGCCGGCGGCGGCGGTCGTGTCTTCGCTGCCGCTTTTCACGAAGCCCGAGAAACTGCGCCTTGCGCTGCTCCATCGCGCCTTCGAGCTGATGCGGCCCGGCGCGCCCTTCATCCAGTTCACCTATGCCACGGTCTCGCCCGTGCCGCGCAAGCGCGCCAATTTCGAAGCGCATGTCAGCCCGCGGGTCTGGAAGAACCTGCCGCCGGCCTGTGTGTGGGTTTATCGCCGCCTGCAGGCCTGAGATTCAGACCGCCACCAAGGGCGCGCGGATCGCGCCCTTCTCCGTGAGCCAACGCGGCGCTTCCAGCCCCTTCGAGGCCAGGAATTCCGGGTTGAAGAGCCGCGAGGCATAGCGCGTGCCGTAATCGCAGAGGATGGTCACGATCGTGTGTCCAGGCCCCATCTCCTTCGCGAGGCGAATGGCGCCGGCCACGTTGACGCCCGTGGAAGCGCCCATCACGAGGCCCTCTTCCTCCACGAGGCCGAAGACGATGCGCATCGCCTCGTCATCGGGGATACGACAGGCGAAATCCGGCTTGAAGCCTTCGAGGTTCTTGGTGATGCGCCCCTGCCCGATGCCCTCGGAGATCGAGGAGCCCTCGGCCTTGAGTTCGCCGGTGGTGTAATAGCTGTAAAGTGCGGCGCCGAAGGGGTCGGCAAGGCCGCTCCTGATATCGGGCTTCCGCTCGCGCAGGCCCATCGCCGTGCCGACGAGCGTGCCGCCCGAACCGACCGCGCAGATGAAGCCGTCGATCTTGCCGCCTGTGTCGCGCCAGATTTCTGGAGCGGTCGTCTCGATATGGGCCTGCCGGTTCGCGACATTGTCGAACTGGTTGGCCCAGAAAGCGCCGTTTGGTTCAGTCTTCGCAAGCTCTTCCGCGAGGCGGCCCGAGACGCGCACGAAATTGTTGGGGTTGGCATAGGGCGCCGCCGGAACCTCAATCAGCGTTGCCCCTGCCGAACGAAGCGCGAGCTTCTTCTCCTCGCTCTGCGTTTCCGGAATCACGATGACGCTCTTCAAGCCCAGCGTTTTCCCCACCAGCGTGAGGCCGATGCCGGTATTGCCGGCCGTGCCCTCGACGATGGTGCCGCCCTTCCTCACGAGACCCTTGGCCATCGCATCGCGGATGATGAAGAGCGCCGCGCGATCCTTCACGGACTGGCCAGGGTTGAGGAATTCGGCCTTGCCGAGAATGGTGCAGCCGGTTTCCTCCGAGGCGCGCTTCAGCTTGATGAGCGGCGTGTTGCCAATGGCAGGAACCAGCCCGTCGTGAATCATTTTTCCCTCGAAGCGGAAGAATTTCGCGTTTGCAGCAACGCCCTTTTCCTCTAACTGCCGGAAGGGCTTTCAACAAGCGGAAGGGATGGCATGGCACGCATTCTGGTGTTCTCCGGCGCAACGCGACTTACCTCGCTCAACCGTCGCTTGGCGGCCATCGCCGCGCGCGATCTGCGGGCGCTGGGCGCGACGGTGACGGAAATCTCGCTGGCGGATTTCCCGCTGCCCTTCGTCGACGAGGATGGCCGCCCGAACCCGCCGCCGGAGGCGCGTGCCTTCAACGCGGCCCTGCAGGGGCAGGATGGCCTCTTCATTGCCACACCCGAATACAATTCCGGCTATCCGCCGATCCTCAAGAACGCGCTCGATTGGGCGAGCATGTGCAATGGCGGCAAGCCCG
Organism: Rhabdaerophilum sp.; assembly: GCF_046092605.1. Lineage (NCBI taxonomy): Bacteria > Pseudomonadati > Pseudomonadota > Alphaproteobacteria > Hyphomicrobiales > Rhabdaerophilaceae > Rhabdaerophilum > Rhabdaerophilum sp. The sequence continues at coordinate 6,881 of NZ_JBJTDY010000123.1, forward strand.
GCCTTGCGGGCAAGGTGGTGGCGCTCGGTGCGGCCTCGCCCGGCCCGCGTGGCGGCTATCGCGGGCTGATGCAGTTGCGCGCGACGCTCGAACTCGGCTTCGGCGCGCTGGTGATCCCCGAAATGGCGCCGGTGCCCTTCGCGAACAAGGCGCTGGCCGAGAAGGGCGTGCTGGCCGATGAAAGCGCCGCGAAGATGCTCGCTGCATGTCTCCAGCGGCTCCTCTGGGAAGTGAAACTGCGCCGGAAGGATTGAACCATGGATCTTCGCGACCGTGTGATCGTCGCGCTCGATGTGCCGGATGTCGCTGTCGCGCAGGCCGTGGTGGAGAGGCTCGGCGACCGCGCGACCTTCTACAAGGTGGGTTACGAGCTGGCCTTTGCCGGGGGCCTTGCCTTCGCGCAAGACCTTGCGAAAAGCGGCAGGAAGGTCTTCCTCGATCTCAAGCTGCACGACATCCCGAACACGATCGAGAAGGGTGTGGGGCAGATCGCCCGCATGGGCATGACCTTCCTCACCGTGCATGCCTATCCGCAGACGCTCGCCGCCGCCGCCAAGGCTGCGACCGGCGCGAACCTCGCCATTCTCGGCGTCTCGGTGATGACCTCGATGGATGACAGCGACCTCGCCCGCGCGGGCTACGGCATGGGCGTGCAGGATCTCATCGCGCGGCGTGCGAAGCAGATCCACGAGGCGGGTTGCGCGGGCATCGTCTGCTCGGCGACCGACATGGCGACCGTCCGCGCCGCCGTGGGGCAGAGCCTGAAGATCGTGACGCCCGGCATCCGCCCGGCGGGCGCGGCGCTGGGCGACCAGAAGCGCGTGATGACGCCCGGTGAGGCGATCCGCGCCGGCATCGACCACATGGTGATCGGCCGGCCGATCACTGGCGTCGCCGATCCCGCCCAGGCCATGCAGTCCATTCTCGATGAAATCCAGGCTGTTTCCTGAAGGAGGAATTCCATGCCCAAAGGTTATCTGATCGGTCGCGTTTCCGTGCATGATCCCGAGGCATACAAGGCCTATGCCGCGAAGGCCTCGGCGGCCATCGCGCAATATGGCGGCAAGATCCTCGCGCGGGGCGGCAAGGCCGAAATCGTCGAGGGCGAGGGCCGTACGCGCAACGTCATCCTCGAATTCGAGAGCTTCGAGCAGGCGAAGGCCTATTTCTTCTCGCCCGAATACATGGAGGCCCGCCGCCTGCGCTGGCCGGTGAGCGTGGGTGATTTCGTGATCGTGGAGGGCGTGTGATGGCCAAGGGCTATTGGGTCGCGCGGGTCGATGTCTCCAACGAGGAGGCCTATGGCCGCTATCGGGAACTCAACTCCATCGCCTTCCGGAAATATGGCGCGAAGTTTCTCGTGCGCGGCCCCGCCGGCAAGGTGGCAAAGGGCACGCCGCGCAAGCACAACGTCGTCCTTGAGTTCGAGGATTACGAAACCGCGCTTGCCTGCTACGAGAGCCCGGAATATCAGGCCGCGAAGGTCCATCTCGATTCCGTCGGCGAGATCGATCTGGTCATCGTTCCCGGCACCGAGCCCTGAGGCACCGCCATGGCTTCCAACCCTCCCGCGCCTTCGAATGGGCCGATGCGGCTCGTGGTGGTGGGGGCGGGTGGCCGCATGGGCAAGAGCCTCATCAAGGCCATCCATGATACCCCCGGCGTGGTGCTGCACGCGGCGATCGAGCGCGAGGGCTCGCCGCTGCTGGGGCAGGATTCGGGCTTGGTCGCGGGGCTCATGCCCAATGGCGTCCCGATCACCGAGGATGCGCTGACAGCCTTCGTGAAGGCGCAAGGGGTGCTGGATTTTTCGGCCCCCGCCGCGACCGTCCATTTCGCCGGCCTCGCGGCGCAGGCGCGGCTCGTGCATGTCGTGGGCACCACGGCGCTTGCGGAGGCGGATTTCGCGAAGCTCAAGGCCGCGGCGCGCCATTCCACCCTCATTCAGTCCGGCAATTTCTCGCTCGGCGTGAACATGCTCGCCGCGCTCGTGAAGCAGGCCGCGAAAGCCTTGCAGAGCGGCTGGGATATCGAGATCGTCGAGATGCCTCACCGCATGAAGGTGGATGCGCCCTCGGGCACCGCGCTGCTCCTCGGCGAGGCGGCCGCGAAAGGCCGGGGCGTCTCGCTCTCTCAGGCGGCCGTGCGGGCGCGGGACGGCCATACCGGTGCCCGCGCGGATGGCACGATCGGCTTTCAGGCCCTGCGCGGCGGCACGGTGGTGGGCGACCACACGGTGATCCTCGCCGGCAATGGCGAGCGCATCGAGTTGCGCCACATCGCCGAGGATCGCGGGCTCTTCGCGCAAGGCGCGGTGAAAGCCGCTCTCTGGGGCTGGGCGCATGGCCGCTCGGGCTTCTATTCCATGAACGACGTTCTCGGCATCGAGGCCTGACATGAAACCCATCGTCCGGGAATATCTCGTCTACACGGTTGCGGTGATGGTGGGCTTCGGCTGCTACCTCGCGCTGGATCGGCTGGCGGGGATCGATTTCGCCTTTGCCATTCTCGGTGGCTTTGTTGGAATTCATCTGACGCTGCTGGCGATCCGCCGACTGTTTCCACCCAAGTAAGCCCAGAGCATGCTGCGATGAAGTGGAATCCGGTTCATCGCGAAAAGCATGCGACCAGAATAAACAAGGACCAACGATCATGGATCGCCTGCTCGTGCTCTGCCGCCATGGCCAGAGCGGCTGGAACCTCAAGAACCTGTTCACCGGCTGGAAGGACCCGGACCTTACCGAGAAAGGCGTGGGCGAGGCGAGGGCGGCCGGGCAGCGGCTCAAGGCCAGGGGCATCGGCTTCGATATCGCCTTCACCTCCGATCTGGTCCGCGCGCAGCATACCTGCCGGCTCATCCTCGGCGAACTCGGCCAGCCCGGCCTCGAGACGATCCGCGATCTTGCGCTGAACGAGCGCGATTACGGCGAGCTATCCGGCCTGAACAAGGACGATGCCCGCGCGAAATGGGGCGAGGAGCAGGTGCATATCTGGCGCCGCTCCTATGATGTGCCCCCGCCGGGCGGCGAGAGCCTGAAGGATACCGCCGCGCGTGTGCTGCCCTACTACATCCACCGCATCCTGCCGCAGGTCATGGCCGGCAAGCGCACGCTGGTGGCCGCGCATGGCAACAGCCTGCGCGCGCTCATCATGGCGATGGAGGGCCTCACGCCCGACGAGATCCTCGCGCGAGAGCTCGATACTGGCGTGCCGCTGGTCTATCGCCTGAACGCCGATACGACAATCGCCAGCCTCGACGTGCTGAAGGGCTGATAATCGCGCCTCTTGCAATGCAGAAGGCGGGCGTTTGGCCCGCCTTTTCATGTTTTCGCCGCCTTGTTTCAGGCCTGCTTGTTTCAGGCCCGCTTGTCGAATTTCGGCCGCAGCGGCTCCTGCGGGCCATTGGGGCGCGGCATTTCCGGCCTGAGCGCTTCGGCCTGATTCTCGGCTTCCGCCTCGTTGGCCGGCCGGGCCGGGCCACCCCTGGAGACGCCCACCATGGCCGGGCGCAGCACGCGCTCCCCGATCATGTAGCCGACCTGCATCACCTGCATCACCGTGCCGTTCGGCACGGATTCATCGGGGATCTCGAACATCGCCTGATCGCGATGCGGATCGAAACGCTCGCCCACCGGTTCGCGGCGCTTCACGCCGTGCTTCTCCAGCGCCTTCAGCAACTCACGTTCGGTAAGGGCAACGCCGTCGAGCAGCGGTTGGATCGCCTTGGCGATGGCCTCGTGCGCGGCTTGGCCTTCTTCGCTCTTCGGGGCGCTTTCGATGGCGCGGCGCAGGTTATCCGCCGTTCCCACCATGTCGGAGGCGAATTTGGTGATCGAGAAGGCGCGCGTATCCTGGATTTCGCGCTCGGTGCGCCGGCGCAGATTCTCCATCTCGGCCAGTGCGCGCAGAAGCCGGTCCTTGAGATCGGTATTGTCGCGCTCGAGCGCGGCGAGGCGCTCGCTTTCCGCCCTGGCCGCTTCGGGCGCAGGCGTGGCGTCACGTTTTTCCTCAGCACTCATCGTGTCATCCGTCCTTGCAAAGTGTCAAACCTTGGAAAGTGTCAAACCTTGGAAATCATCCAAGCGTCTCGACGCGATATCGAGTTTCGAAGCCTCAAAATCAAGCCGCATCCGCCCCGGATTTCGTTGTTGTGTCCACCTGTCCGGGCCTTGCCAGCACGGCCAGCAACTCCTTCTTCAGTCGCGCCTGCCGCGGCGGCTGCATCAGTTTCCCGCCGGTGAGATCGGTGACGTAGAACACGTCCACCGCCTTCTCGCCATAGGTGACGATGCGAGCGGAATTGATGTTGAGGTTCTGCTTGCCGATCTCGGTCGTGAGCGCATAGAGCAGGCCCGGCCGGTCGAGACCGGTGACCTCCACCACGGTCGATTTGGCCGAAAGTTCGTTGTCGATCACCACATCCGGTGCCACGGTGAATGCTTCCGAGACCGGAGCCTGCGCCGAGCGCGAGGCAACGATTTCCGGCAGCTTCACCTCGCCCTTGAGTGTCGCGATGATGTGACGGGCCACGCGATCCGCGCGGCGCAACTCATCGGCATCCTGGGTGAAGGCGCGCGAGATGGTGATGGTATCAAGGGCGAAACCGTCATTGGTGGTGAAGATCTGCGCTTCCACAATGTTGGCGCCCGCCGCCGCGCAGGCACCGGTGAGGATCGAGAGCAGGCGCGGATGGTCGATCGCCAGCACCACGAGTTCGGTGACGCCGCGAAAGCCATCGGTCGTGAAATCCACCTGGAAATGATCGCCGGATTTCATGCCCTTCTCGACCAGACGGGCATGGCGGAGCTGGTTCGCAAGATCGACCTTGATCCAGTAGGCAGGGTTGTGGCGACGCGCATAGGCCCTGAACTGCGCTTCCGACCAATCCGGGAGGCCTTTGTGCAATTCCGCGATGGCCGCCTCGATGCGCGCCGAACGCTCCACTCCGCCAAAATCGCCGGTGATCACCATCTCGGTCTCGCGATAGAGCGCGCGCAGGAGCTGGCCCTTCCAGCCGTTCCAGACGCCGGGGCCGACGCCGCGGATGTCGCAAACCGTGAGGATGAGCAGCAGCCGCAGGCGTTCCAGTGTCTGAACCGTTCCCGCGAAACTCTGGATGGTGCGCGGATCGGAGATATCGCGGCCCTGGGCGGTCTGCGACATCACAAGATGCTTCTCCACGAGCCAGGCCACCAGCTCGGTTTCCTGCGGCGAGAGGCCGAGGCGCGGGCAGAGCGAGCGGGCGATGCGCGCACCCACGATTTCATGCGCCTCGCGCCGGCCCTTGCCGATATCATGCAAGAAAAGCGCGACATAGAGCGCGCGGCGATTCGCGATGTTCGGCAACAGGTTGTGCGAGAGCGGGTGATCTTCCCCCAATTCGCCCGAATCGAGTTTCGCCAGCAGGCCGATGCAGCGCAGGGTGTGCTCATCCACCGTGTAATGGTGATACATCGAAAACTGCATCATGGAGCTGATGCGCTGGAATTCCGGGATGAAACGGCCCAGAACGCCGGTCTCGTGCATCAGCCGCAGCACGGCTTCCGGGCTGTTGCGGGAGGTGAGGATCTCCAGGAACAGCTGGTTGGCTTCGGTATTGGCGCGCAGGGTTTCGGTGATCAGGCGCAGGTTCAGCGTCACCGCCCGCGAGGTTGCCGGGTGAAGGTCGAGCCGGTTCTGGTCCGCGAACCAGAAGAGCCGGATGAGGTTGACCGGGTCCTTTGCGAAGACATCCGGGCTTTCGATAGCGAGGCGGTTGTTTTCAACCCGGAAACCTGCCGTGCCGGCCAAGGCGCGCGAGCGGCGGCGGAGCCGGCCCATGAAGCGATCGAGCATGGCGCGGGGCTTCTTCTCGCGCATTTCGAGATCGGCGCAGAGAATGGCGGAGAGATCGCCCACTTCCTTCGCCACGAGGAAGTAGTGCTTCATGAAGCGCTCGACCGCGCTGAGCGTGTCGCGGCCGTGATAGCCCATGCGCTGCGCGACAAGGCGTTGCATGTCGAAGGTGAGGCGCTCCTCCGGGCGCCCGGCCACGAAATGCATGTGGAAGCGCACGCGCCAGAGGAATTCCTCGCAGCGCTCGAACAGGCGCAACTCTCGGCGCGTGAACACACCCGCTTCCACGAGGCCTTCCACTGACTTCACGCGGTAGACGAACTTTGCGATCCAGAAAAGCGTTTGCAGGTCGCGCTGGCCGCCCTTGCCTTCCTTCACGTTCGGCTCGACGAGATAGCGCGAGAGCCCGGCCCGCGCGATGCGCTCATCGCGTTCCGCGAGCTTCGCATGGGCGAATTCCGCCGCGCGGCCCGCCACGACCTCCTTGTCGAAGCGGGTCTCGAACTCGCGGAAAATCCGATCCTCGCCGGCAATGCGCCGCGATTCCAGGAGAGCCGTGCGGATCGTCAGATCCTCGCGCCCCGTGCGGATGCATTCGTCGATGGTGCGGGTGGAATGGCCGACCTTGAGGCCGAGATCCCACAGCACATAGAGCATGGCCTCGACCACGTTCTCGGCCCAGGGGGTCGAGACCGGCAGCAGGAAGAGGACATCGGTATCCGAGCCTGGCGCGAGCGTGCCGCGCCCATAGCCGCCGACCGCCACGATGGCGAGATGCTCACCCGCGGAAGGGTTGGGGTTAGGGTAGAGGCGCGTGGTCACGAGGTCGTAGAGCGCCGCGATCAAGCGGTCCTGCGCCACGCAGAGTGCGATGGCGCAGGCGCGGCCTCCCTCGGCCGAGAGCAGCATTTCCGCCCGCTTGCGCGCATCGAGCAGGTAATGGCGCGCCTCGACCAGGAAGGCCGCGCGCGCCGCTTCGCTATCGGGCGCAGCATTCACAGGCTCCAGCGGGAAGGGAGGAATCGCGGCCTCGGGCATGCGCTCAACTCCGCCCCAGGCGATGTTCGATCGCATCCCAGATATCGACCGCGAGATCCAGCCCGCCAAGGCGCTTGATTCCGCGCAGGCCCGTCGGGGATGTCACATTGATCTCGGTCAGGTTGCCGTCGATCACATCGATGCCCACGAAGATGAGCCCGCGTTCCTTCAGCACCGGGCCGATCCGCGCGCAGATTTCCTTCTCGCGCGGCGTAAGGTCGGTCGCCTGCCCGGCACCGCCCCGAACAAGATTGGCGCGAATGTCGCCCGCCGCCGGCACGCGATTGAGCGCCCCCTTCGCGATGCCTTCGACCAGGATGATGCGCTTGTCGCCGGCCTTCACGGCCGGAAGGAATTTCTGGATCATCCAGGGCTCGCGGCTGAGGCCCGCGAAGAGATCGAAGAAGCCGTTGAAGTTTTCGTCCTCGCGGCCGACCTGGAACACGCCCGCGCCGCCATTGCCATAGAGCGGCTTCATCACGAGATCGCCATGCTCGGCGCGGAAATCCTCGATTTCCTGCCGATCGCGGCTCACGAGGGTGGGCGGCATGAGGTCCGGGAATTCGTTGACGAGGATCTTCTCCGGCGCGTTGCGCACGGAAGTGGGGTCGTTCACCACCAGCGTCTTCGGGTGGATGCGGTCGAGCAGATGCGTCGCCGTGGTGTAGTTCATGTCGAAGGGTGGGTCCTGCCGCATCAGCACCACATCGAAGGTGGCAAGATCGACACGCGTTTCCGCGCCAAGATCGGCGTGGTTGCCCTTCTCGTCGCGCACGCGCACGGGCCGCACGCGGGCCGTGAGGTGATTGTCCTTCAGCGACATCTGTTCGGGGCCATAGACCACCATGTCATGCCCGCGCGCTTGCGCCTCGAGCATCAGGGCGAAGGTGGAATCGCCGGTGATGTTGATCTTCTCGATGGGGTCCATCTGGACCGCGACGCGTAAGCTCATGGGAGGTGCCTGGTTCATCAGAAGGGCTGCCCATCAGTCGAGGGCCAATTCGCCGACCCCCTTGATATGGCGAGGAAGCGCGCGGGGTGCAATGAGGATCGCATCGCAACGGATCGTTTCGGGCATGGCGGGCATGCGCGCGAGGAAGGCTCGCGCGCCCCGCCCGATTCGAGCGAGCTTTTGCGGGGTGAGGGTGATCAGTGCGTCATCCAGCGTGGCACGCGCCTTCACCTCGACGAAGATGAGCGTGCCGCCGCGCTTGGCCACGAGGTCGATTTCGGCACCGGCTGCAAGGAAACGCCGCGCGAGGATGCGATAGCCCTTGAGGCGCAGGAGGATTTCCGCCCAGAATTCGGCATCAAGCCCGAAGAGATAGGCTGCGCGCCGGTCCACGGGCTAGTCTTTCTCGGAAAGGCGCAAGGCGCGGGCATAAACTTCGCGGCGCTTGAGCCCCATTTCGCCCGCGACGATCTCCGCCGCGTCGCGCTGCGAGTATCTCTCGAGCGCCGCGCGCAGGGCTGCGTCGATGCGGTCGTCGCTCGCCGGCCCTTCCGCCTCCGGCGGACCGATCACCAGCACGATCTCGCCCCTGGGCGGACCTTCCACCGCCAGAGCCGCTGCGAGATCCGGCAGGGTGCCCCGCCGCACGGTTTCGAATTTCTTGGTGAGCTCGCGCGCGAGTGCTGCCTCGCGCTTGCCGAGCAGGCTCGCGAGATCGGCCATGGTTCCGGCCACGCGATGCGGTGCCTCGAACAGCACGAGCGTGCCGGGAATGCCGGAAATCTCCTGGATGCGACGGCGCCGTTCGCCCGCCTTCGCCGGCAGGAAACCTTCGAAGAAAAAGCGCTCGGCTGGAAGCCCGGCAAGCACCAGGGCGGTGAGGACAGCGGAAGCGCCGGGTTCGGTCGTCACTTTCACGCCTTCGGTGAGGGCGGCGCGGGCGAGCCTCTGGCCGGGATCGGAGATGATCGGCGTGCCGGCATCGCTCACCAGCGCCAGCGTTTCACCCCCCTTGAGACGCGCGAGAAGTCCCGCTTCCTCCCGTGCCGCATTGTGCTCGTGATAGGCATGAAGGTGCGTGGTGATGCCGAAATGGGTGAGAAGCCCTTTCGTGACGCGCGTATCCTCCGCGAGGACAAGATCGGCCCCTGCGAGCGTGTCGAGCGCACGGAGGGTGATGTCCCGCAGGTTGCCGATTGGGGTCGCCACGAGATGCAGGCCTGGCTCCACCGGCCCGGCCTCGAAACGTTCGCCCCTTAACAGGTAATGCGCCATGCGCCGCCCTTGCTGGCCTGCTCCGCCTCGCCCTGATGCATGGCATGCGGGCCTTCCCTCTCCAAGCACGGGATGACGGTTTTCTGCAAGCTGTGGCTTTGCGGGCCTTGCGGCTGACAAAGTTAACGATTCTTTGTCAGGGTTAAGCGGATAGATGGAATTTGGAAAGGCTTTGGCATCGGCCTGCGATCAGCGCGCTCGGCGCTGCCGGTCGGGAGCATCGGAGAAGGAGGCGGAAAGATGCAATGGGATCTTTCCCGGGCAGGCCGGCTCGGCGCAAGCCTGATACTGGCCGGGTTTCTTGCAGGCTGCGCAGGCTCCCCCCTGGATTCGCTCGGCCTTTCGTCCGATAATGATCAGGTGCAGCCTCAGAATTCCGCCGGTGACGTGATCGGCAATGGTTCGGTGAAGGTTGCCCTCATCCTGCCGATCTCCTCGCAGAACGGCCAGGCTGCCGCGCAAAGCCTGCGCAATGCTGCCGAGCTCGCGGTGGAGGATTTCTCCGGCGGCAATGCTGCCTCATCCAATATCCAGATCATCGTGAAGGATGATCGCGGCACGCCCGAAGGCGCGCGGCTCGCGGCGCAGGAGGCCGTGCAGGAGGGCGCAGAACTTGTGCTCGGCCCGCTTTTCGCGCCGAATGTGCAGGCGGCCGCCGCTGTGCTGCGGCCTGCCGGCAAGCCGATGATCGCCTTCTCCTCCGATGCCGGCGTGGCCCAGCGCGGGGTTTTTCTCCTGAGCTTCCTGCCGCAGACCGATGTGCAGCGCGTGGTCGGCTTCGCCCAATCGCGCGGAAAGAAGGCCTTCGCCGCGCTTATCCCGCAGACGGCCTATGGCAATGTGGTCGAGGCGGAGTTCATGTCGGTGGCGAATCAGCAGGGCAGCCGGGTGACGCGCGTCGAGCGCTTCCAGCCGGGCAATACGGCCTCCCTCAGCCAGGCCGCACAGCGCCTGAGGGATGTGATGAGCCAGTCCGATACGCTGTTCATCGGTGAAGGCGCGGATGGCGTGGGCGCGGTGATGCAGCAACTCGCGGCCCAGGGCATCACCAGCCGTTCCACGCAGTTGATCTCGACCGGCATCTGGAATGATCCGCGCGCGATTGGCCTTCCGGCGCTCGAGGGCGCGTGGTTCGCTGCACCCGACAATTCGCGCTTCAACGCTCTTGCCACGCGCTACCAGCAGCGCTTCGGTTCGGCCCCGACGCGGCTCGCGACGCTTTCCCATGATGCGGTGACGCTCGCCAGCGCGCTGACCCAGGCCTATGGCGCGCAGCGTTTTGCCGACGGAAACCTCACGAACCCCAATGGCTTTGCCGGGCAGGATGGCGTGTTCCGCTTCCGCACCAATGGCCTCAATGACCGGGGGATCGCGGTTTTCGAGATCCGCGGCGGCAATGCGCGGGCGATCTCGGGCGCGCCGACAAGCTTCGCAGGGAACTGAGGCGTTCCCGCCTCAGGCGGCGAGATCGGCCACGATCGCATCAAGCACCGGGAAACCGGCGCGCGTGACGCGCAGACGGCGATGATCCGGGCAGAATTCGATCAGATTTTCCTCTACGAGCGCCTCGACGCGCGAGGCCTCGAAATCGCGGCCCCGCAGCAGGCGGAAGCGATCGGGGTCGATGCCTTCCGAAAGGCGCAGGCCCATCAGCAGGAATTCGTCGCCCTCGGCCTCATGGTCGAGCGCCTCGTCGGAAACGATGCCATGGCCGTCGCGCTCGACATAATCAAGCCAGGCTTCGGGGCTTTTCTCGGTCGCGAAGGCGCGGCGGCCGCGTGTGGTGACCAGACGGCCATGCGCGCCGGGGCCAATGCCGGCATATTCGCCATAGCGCCAATAGAGCAGGTTGTGGCGGCATTCATGGCCGGGCTTGGCGTGGTTTGAAACCTCGTAGGCCGGCATCCCGAATTTCGAGCAGATCTCCTGCGTGGTGTCGAACAGCGCGCGGGCGGTGTCGTCATCCGGTATCGCCAGCTTGCCTGCGGCGTGAAGCGCGTGGAAGGCCGTGCCTTCCTCGATCGTCAGCTGGTAGAGCGAGAGATGCGTTGGCGCATGCGCGAGCGCTTCGACCAGCTCCTCGCGCCACGCCTCCACCGTCTGGCCTGGCCGGGCATAGATCAGGTCGAAGGAGTAGCGCTCGAAGATCGAGGCGGCGGTGGAGATCGCCACCAGGGCTTCCGCCACATTGTGCAGCCGGCCCAGCGCCTTGAGATGCTCGTCGTTCAGGGCCTGCACACCGAGTGAAACACGGTTCACGCCCGCCGCGCGGTATCCCCTGAAGCGGCCCGCTTCCACGCTCGTGGGGTTGGCTTCGAGCGAGATCTCGCAATCCGGCGCAATCGCCCAGTTCTCGCCAATCGCCTCGAGAATCCCGCCGACGGTCTCGGGCTTCATCAGCGAGGGCGTGCCGCCGCCGAAGAAGATGGAGGAGACCGTGCGGCCCGGCGCCATCTCGCGCATGTGCTGCAGTTCGCGCCGGAAGGCCGCGACGAAGCGCGCCTCGTCAATGCCGGCGCGGCGGACGTGGCTGTTGAAATCGCAATAGGGGCATTTCGCCTGGCAGAAGGGCCAATGCACATAGACGCCGAAGCCGGCATCGAAGGGCGGGAGGATGAGCGCGCTCATGCGGAAACCTTCGTCAGTCCGGCCTTTTCAATGAGCCGGATGAAAGCCCTGGCACGATGCGAAAGGCCCGTGAGCCGGCCGCCTTTCTCGCGTATCCCGTGCTTCTCGTCGCGGGAAAGCTCGGAAAACGTGCGACTCTCGCCCTCCGGCACGAAGACCGGATCATAGCCGAAACCTGCCTCGCCCCGCGGCGGCCAGGTGAGATGTCCGAAACAACGCCCTTCGGCCAGAAGGGTTTCCCCGTCGGGCCAGGCGACGACCAGCGCCGAGACGAAGCGCGCGGGCGCGCCCACCATCTCGATCTCGCGCGCCTCCAGCTCGGCCTTCACGCGGGTCATGGCGCGCACCCAGTCGCGAGGGAGACCTGCCCAATCGGCGGTAAAGAGGCCCGGAGCGCCATCGAGCGCATCGACCGCGAGGCCGGAATCATCGGCGATCGCCGGCATGCCTGAGGCCTTCGCGGCGGCAAGGGCCTTGATGGCTGCGTTCTCGGCGAACAACATGCCATCTTCCTTGGGCTCCGCCAGGCCGAGTTCGCCCGCCGAGACAAGTTCGAGGCCATAGGGCTCAAGAAGATCGCGCATTTCCGCGAGCTTGCCCGCATTATGCGTGGCGATGACCACCCGGCCGGCAAGACGTTTCGCGCTCATGCGCCGATCGCCGCCTTCTGCATGGCGACGAGCTCGCCGATTCCCTTCTTGGCGAGGCCGAGGAGGGCCGCGAAATCAGCCTCGGAGAAGGGAGTCTGTTCAGCCGTGCCCTGGATTTCCACGATGCCGCCCGTGCCGGTCAGCACGAAATTCGCATCCGTCCCGGCTGCGGAATCCTCCGCGTAGTCGAGATCAAGCACGGGATTGCCGCGATAGATCCCGCAGGAAATCGCAGCGACATGGTCCCGCAGCGGCATGGTCGTCAGCATGTTCCGCGCCATCATCCAGCGGAAGCAATCATGCAACGCCACCCAGGCACCAGTGACGGACGCCGTGCGCGTGCCGCCATCAGCCTGGATGACATCGCAATCGAGCACGATCTGCTTTTCGCCGAGCGCCGCGAGATCCACCACCGCACGCAGCGAACGCCCGATGAGGCGCTGAATTTCCTGCGTGCGGCCCGAAGGCTTGCCGGCGGTCACCTCGCGGCGCGTTCGCTCCAAAGTGGCGCGCGGCAGCATGGAGTATTCGGCCGTCACCCAGCCTTTTCCGGTGCCGCGCAGCCAGGAGGGGCCCTTTTCTTCCAGTGTCGCCGTGCAGAGCACATGCGTGTTGCCGAATTTCACGAGGCAGGAGCCCTCGGCATGGCGCGCGAAGGCGCGTTCGAGGCTCACAGCCCGCAATTCATCAGCGGCACGTTTGGAGGGGCGCATGGCATCTCCGTCTCTCTGGTGTCGAAGTCGGGGGAAAGAGGCGGCGTCTTACGCCCTTCCGGGCCGCTTCTCAAGAGCGTTGCGCCGCAGCAGGACTGCATCTTTGGAATACGCGCCAAGCGCAGTATCATGAAACCTGAAATCGTTTCGTCCCGTGATTCCATGCTCTGGAGCCTGATGAGCCGCGATCTGAAACCCGCCCATGCCGCCCCCCATGCCTCGCAAGGCTATAGTGAACTCGACCTGCGTTCACGCGACATCTTTCGTCGCATCGTCGAGGGCTATCTCGAAAGTGGCGAGCCCGTCGGTTCGCGCAACATCTCGAAAGTGCTGCCGGTTTCGCTTTCCGCCGCGACCGTACGCAACGTGATGCAGGATCTCGAGGATCTCGGTCTCATCTACGCGCCGCATGTGAGCGCGGGGCGCCTGCCGACCGAAATAGGCCTCAGGCTCTTCGTCGATTCCATCCTTGAGATCGGCGATGTCAGCCAGGAGGATCGCAGCCGCATCGAAGCACAGATCGCGGCGGGCGGCTCGGGCCGCTCCTTCGAGGATGCGCTTGCGGAGGCGACGAGCCTCCTCTCGGGAGTGAGCCGCGGCGCGGGCGTGGTGGTCACCTCGAAATCCAACAAGAAGCTGCGGCATATCGAATTCGTGCGGCTCGACCCCACGCAAGCCCTCGTGGTGCTGGTGGCGGATGACGGCTCGGTGGAAAACCGTATCCTCGCGCTTCCCCCCGGCCTGCCGGCCTCTGCGCTGACGGAAGCCTCGAACTACCTCAACCATCGCCTCGCGGGCCGCACGATCGGCGAACTCCGCGCCGAGATCGAGCGCGATCGCCTCACCATGCAGGCCGAGATGGACTCTCTCTCCGCGCGGCTTGTGGAAAGCGGGCTCGCGAGCCTCTCGCAATCCGGCGGGGAGACGCGACTGATCGTGCGCGGGCAGGCGAACCTGCTCGAAGACCTCGAGGCCGCGACCGATCTCGAGCGCATCCGCCTTCTCTTCGAGGATCTCGAACGCGGCAAGGACGTGATCGACCTGCTCTCCCGCGCCGAGGAGGGGGATGGCGTGCGCATCTTCATCGGCTCGGAGAACAAGCTTTTTTCGCTCTCGGGTTCCTCGCTGGTGGCCGCCCCCTTCCGCGACCAGAACCAGAAGATCGTTGGTGTGCTCGGCATCATCGGGCCGAAGCGGCTCAATTACGCGCGCATCGTGCCGATGGTGGATTACACCGCGCGGGTGATGGGGAAGCTGCTGGAGCGGGGATAAAAACGGAAAATATTCCTATTTTCTCTTGACCGTTGGAGGGTGTGTTGCGCTTCATGAAGGCCTGACAAGGAAAGCCCATTCCGCTGTTACCGCTTCTTCACCGATCTTCCCGCCTGTCGCCCCCTCGCGCTTCTGACTCGCCTTTCATGCGGGAGGTTCTCTCGATCCGCGAGGACCTGCTCCTCCTCAAGGCCTGCCTCGCCGCGATGCGCGTGAGGCTCGAACTGAAATACTCGGACACCCAGCCGCGCTGGCCGGCCGGCGATCCGCGCGGCGGGCAGTGGATGCCGGAGGAGGGTGGAGAGGGAGGAGAAGAGTATGACGAATCTTTGGATGCATTTGGTGTCGCGCCGGATGGAACACTCATCGAGCCAGTTGCCGAATGTACAGGGATTTCGGGGCATGCCTTACGTCGCATGCAGGAGAGAGGAATTTCTCTTGATATGGTTACGGATGCACTGACCAATCCGCTGCGTGTCATTGTTCAACCCAATGGAAACACGAAATATGTTGGCTCACGTGTCACCGTTGTTTTAAGCCCGAAAGGGTGGATGGTCACATGCATGTAACTGCGCAAAAATCTGACGAATTCTTCTCAATCAAGATAGTCGAGGTTATCGCGCCGCCGACGGAAAATGATCTCGAATGGCTTGTCTGCGAGGTCGAGTGGCGTAGGCTGGATCAAGAATTTAAGGCCGTCAGCGAATGCCTCACGTCTTCCGAATGGCAAGAGTTTCTGAGTTGGATCAAAAGTCTCGAGACCGACCCAAGAGACAGCGTTTTGTCATTCTGTGAGCCGTCGCTTCATTGTGTTTATTTAGCCGCCAGCGATGTAGTCGTTTTCGTTTGCTGGCTGGAATTGACCCCCGGTGGTCAAGATAGTCAGTCCGTGGCTTTGTCGTTCCGCCGCAGCAGTATCAAGATGCAGAAATGAATAAACCCCCGTTTCCGGGGGCTTCGCATTCTCGAGGCGTGGATGGCCGGGCCGAGCTCGGCCATGACGCCAGCGGGTTGATGACGCCGCCATCTGGTTCTTTGGGGCGGCATTCTTCACATCCGCATCGATATGCACCTCGAAGCGCTTGAGCTTCCCGTTCAGGAGGCCCTGTAGAATCTGCTCCTTCTCAAGGCCTGCCTTGGCGCGATGCGCGTGAGGCTCGAACTGAAATACTCGGACACCCAGCCGCGCTGGCCGACCGGCGAACAAGGTGTGGGCAGATGAAAAACCGACGCCAAAATGCCGATTCTACTGGTTAGGATCGACCATTGTTCGACGATTCGATGAAATCAAACTGCAAAGCGGGTGGCTTCCTTGGCTGAAGACAAGACAACCCTTCCCGACGCCGCTTCGATCTTGGCTTTGATTGAAGGCGTCGAAAAGAAAGAAGACTACGAACTTGCTTCCGCCTTTCGCAAAAAGGACGAAGAACAGCCGGGTATTGGATGGTCGCTGCTTTCGCAGATTTTTGATTTCCATTTCACGGCGGTGAAGTTGGAACCGTTCGGGCCTATGTGGCAAATGGAAGGGCGGCGAAGCATGATACCCGCCGATCTTTCGGATAGTGATCTTGATGCGATCCAAGGCACGCTTCACACCGTCGCCGATCCTGAATTTCAGGCGCGTGTTGGCGACATTCTTTGGCTAAGGCGCAAGGATTTCAAGGCCGCACGAATTGCGGTCGCTGCATACATCGAAGCCGGTTCGCGGTTGGAAGACCCGGAACACTGGCCTGCCTGCATGGAAAGGTACGAACGCGGATTGCGCCTTGCCCGGCAAATCGAAGCGAAGGGCGAACTACCAAAGTCGGTCCTTGCGCATCTTGAAGCGCGGGTGCACCATTACGACGGCCAAGACCCTTTGTTCTTCACCTGCAAGGCGCTCGAATTTCTTGCCGAATTCCAGTTCGGTGATTTTCCCGCACTTGCCGAAATCGCCGGGCGCGTTGCAGCGAAGTCATGCGAAGGCGGCGATTTCAGGCGCGCGCGCAACCACTTCGACGTTCAAGCGAAGCTGTTGAGGCTGGCCAAGGACGATGTAGCGGCGGAAGCGGCCCGCGTCGCATCTGCCGAAACGCATGTCCAAGAAGCCGAAGCGCAAGAAGCCAGCGGGTCTTTCATGGTCGCGCGCTCTTTTTGGGAAGACGCTGTTCTGGCCTTTCGCGAACGGCCATCTCTTCGTGCCCGCATTCCCGAATTGCAGCGACGGCTTGCCGTCGCGGGCAGAAAGACGCTCGACGACATGAAGAGCATTAGCCACGAAATTGATATTCGCCCGATGGTCGAACACGCCGAAGCCGCTTTCAAAGGCTTGGCGCTTGACGATGCCCTTTGCCAATTGGCCGTCTTTGAAAAGCCAAATGATCCTGTGGGCATCCGAGAACGGACGTTGAAGGAGCTAGAAGACGCGCCCTTGCACGCACATATCGACGCCGAAATTTACGACGAAACCGGACGGAAGATTGGTCGAAGGCCAAGCATTTCATCATCGGACCCGAAGGAGCGCGAAGCAGCCATCGAAGGGTTCATTGAACAGAATGCAAGTTTCATTCGAGGCATAAATGTCATGGGATCGTTCGCACCCGCTGTCCGAACGATCTTGAGCGAACACAACGTGACCGAAAAGGAAATCGAAGGCTTGATTGCCGATAGCGGCTTTATCCCCGAAGGTCGGTTGCCCTTGTTCGTGAAGGCCATAGCAGACGGCTTCCGGTGGGATTTTTCGACGGCATTGCATATCTTCGTGCCCCAAGCGGAAAATGGGTTGCGGCATATCATCGAACAATCAGGCGAGGTTCCAAGAAGCTTGAATCAGGACGGCGTTGAAGAGGTTTGGTCAATCGAACGCATCATGGGGAACGAACGGCTCAAGAAGGCACTTGGCGCGGCTTTCGTGTTCGACCTTCAATCACTGCTTTCCGGTCGAACCGGCCCGAACCTTCGAAACAGCATCGCGCATGGGTTGGTTTCGTCGGGTTCGCTGAACAGCCCAACCGGGTTTTATCTGTGGTGGCTTCTCTTCCGTCTTGTCGTTTTCCCCACGCCCATGATGAAGGCGTTTCGCGAACGGCACGCCATCGCGCGGGATGCTGAAGAGCCTTCGAACGGCTGAAATTGTCCGCAAATGCCTGCATTCAGCCCGAAAAAATAGTGGGTAGGTTGTGGGTAGAAAGAAATCTTGATTTTTGACTGTGCGTCTAAATCATTGATTAAATTGCATTTTCATTAAAATGAATGGCGGCGAGGGAGGGACCACCATGGCGGATGGCGAGAGCGGAACCCGGATCGAGCCTGACAGCGCAACGCCGATTGGCCGGGCGGCGGCGGCCCTGGCCTTTGCGACTCCGGATGCGTCGGCGCGACGCTCCACCAAGAC
Organism: Rhabdaerophilum sp.; assembly: GCF_046092605.1. Lineage (NCBI taxonomy): Bacteria > Pseudomonadati > Pseudomonadota > Alphaproteobacteria > Hyphomicrobiales > Rhabdaerophilaceae > Rhabdaerophilum > Rhabdaerophilum sp. Next base: position 24,617 of record NZ_JBJTDY010000123.1, read on the forward strand.
CGAGCGGCGCGAGGCAATGCGGCGGCTCCAGGCTGATCCGGATGCAGTGCGCCGGGCCTTCGAAACCGGGGAATATCCCTATTCCGACCGGCTGACCGAACGCGCCTATGCCCGGCAGATGGCGGCGTTGCAGGTGGAACTGCTCAAGGCGCAGAACTGGATCAAGGCCAGCGGTGAGCGGATGGTGATCCTGTTCGAAGGGCGCGATGCCGCCGGCAAGGGGGGCACGATCAAGCGCTTCATGGAACATCTCAACCCGCGCGGGGCCCGTGTGGTGGCTCTGGAGAAGCCCTCCGACCGCGAGCGCACGCAATGGTATTTCCAGCGCTATATCGAGCATCTCCCTGCGGCGGGTGAAATGGTGCTGTTCGACCGCTCCTGGTACAATCGCGCCGGGGTCGAACGGGTCATGGGCTTCTGCCAGCCGGGGGATTATCTCGAATTCATGCGGCAGGCGCCGCTGATTGAACAGATGCTGGTGCGGTCCGGCATCCGGCTGTTCAAATATTGGTTCTCGGTGACGCAGGGCGAACAGCGCGCGCGGTTTGCCGCGCGCGAAAGCGATGCTCTGAAGCAATGGAAACTTTCACCGATCGATATTGCCTCGCTCGACAAATGGGATGATTGTACGGAAGCAAAAGAGGCGATGTTCTTCTATACCGATACTGCGGATGCGGCTTGGACGATTGTCAAATCCGATGACAAGAAGCGCGCCCGGCTCAACTGCCTGCAACATTTCCTCGCCGCGCTGGAATACCCGAACAAGGATCCCGAGGTGGTGGTTGGCCCGGACCCGCTGATTGTCGGCTCCACCCTGCATGTCGTGCGCAAGGCGGCACAGATCATCGGCAAATCCGTGCTACCGGAGGCGCGTCGAAGCCCGGGCTGAAACGCGCCTATCGCTGCCTGGGCGCCGCCTTTCCCGGTCGGCGTGAGGCGGGTTTCTGGCCGGTCGGGCCTTCACATCGTCCCCGAAGCCGCGCGCCGCGGAAGCCGGGGCCAGACCCTTGTGCCGGCGGTGACGTGGATGCGACACGCCGGGCTTCAGGCACTCACCGGAGTTTCCTGATCAGGCGAGAAGGCGCTTTTCAATGACGCAATGGATGCCCTTCGAGCCATTCACGGTCTGGGTGACACGAAGGTCGGCGGCGAGCGAACAGAGGGTATAGGCATCCTCGCGGGAGAGCCCGCGCTTTTCGCCAAGCAGCACGATCATGTCACGAAGCGCCATC
>NZ_JBJTDY010000124.1:0-2790 GCF_046092605.1 Rhabdaerophilum sp.
AGCGCCGCGACCCTCGATACCGCGCCACGGCGGATCATCATCAGCATCAGGCCGATCGCACCCAGCGAAAGCGGGATCACCGACCAGGCGAGCGCCGCCCAGGTCTCCCAGCGGTTCTCGAAGCGCAAGGGTTCCAGAAGCAGCGTGAGCGGCAGCAGCGCGAGGAAGGCGCCGGCATATTGCAGGGTGGAAACCACGCGCAGGTCACCCGAGGCGATGTAACGCTTCTGGTAGAAGGTGCCGAGCGTCACCGCGACCATCGCGATCCCGTTGACGACAACCGGCCCGGCGAGGCTTTCGAGGGCTCCGGCCGAAAGACCCGCGAGCTTCGGCGCAATCACCCCCATCACGCCGAGGAACCCGATCGCGATGCCCGAAAGCTGCAGGGCGCCGAGCCTTTCGCCGCCAAGGCGGGCCGCGAGAGCCGCCGTCATCAAGGGCTGGATCGCGGCGATCAGCGCGGAGACGCCGGCCGGCAGCCCGTGGGCCACGGCCCACCACACCCCGCCGAGATAGATGGCATGCAGCAGAACGCCGCTCAGCATGCCATGGCCATAGGCCGCGCGGTTGCGCGGCCATTCTGCCCGGAAGGCGAGGGCGATCAGCGCCATGAGCACGAAAGCACAGGCGAAGCGGATGACCAGGAAGAACAGCGGATCGGCAAAGGACGCCGCGTATTTCGCGACGATCCAGCCGGTGGACCAGATGAGAACGAAAAGCGCCGGCGCGACCGTGACAAGCGACATGGCTCCCCCTGTAGAGGAAGCCTGTCGCCAAGGGAATGGGCTATGAGCCGTGATGACCAGACATGGCCCGGCCATCACGGCGCTGACTTCTCAGTTCAGCTTCGCCCTGGGCGGCGGGGCTTCGTCGCCCAAACCCAGGAATTCGCCCACGCGCAGGGCACCCGTCTCCACATCGATCGGCACGGTCTCGCCGTCCATCACCTTGCCGGCGAGGATGAGGCCCGCGAGCGGATCCTGCACGTTCTTCTGGATGACGCGCTTCAGCGGCCTTGCGCCATAGGCGGGATCGTAGCCTTTCTCGGCGAGCCAGTTGCGCGCGGCGGGCGAGAGATCGAGCGTGATCTTCCGATCTTCCACGAGCTGGCGCAGCCGGCCCATCTGGATATCGACGATGGCGCCCATATCCGCGCGCTTCAGGCGCTGGAACAGCACGATCTCGTCGATTCGGTTCAGGAATTCCGGTCGGAAGGCTGCCCGCAGGGCAGCCATCACCATGCCGCGCGCCTGATCGACCCCCTCCTCCTCGCCGAGGCTGACGAGATATTCCGCGCCGAGGTTCGAGGTCATGATGATCAGCGTGTTGCGGAAATCCACCGTCCGGCCCTGGCCATCGGTCAGGCGGCCATCATCGAGCACCTGCAGGAGCACGGTGAACACATCGGGATGCGCCTTCTCCACCTCGTCGAAGAGCACGACCTGATAGGGCCTGCGCCGCACGGCCTCGGTGAGGGCGCCGCCCTCCTCGTAGCCGACATAGCCCGGAGGCGCACCGATGAGCCGGGAGACCGAGTGCTTCTCCATGTATTCGCTCATGTCGATCCGCACGAGGGCATGTTCGTCATCGAACAGGAACGAGGCGAGCGCCTTGGTGAGTTCGGTCTTGCCCACACCCGTGGGGCCGAGGAAAATGAAGGAGCCGATCGGCCGGTTCGGGTCCTGAAGGCCCGCGCGCGCCCGGCGCACGGCGGTCGAGACCGCCTCCACCGCTTCGCGCTGGCCCACGACACGCTTGCCGAGTTCCTCCTCCATGCTGAGCAGCTTCTCGCGCTCGCCGGCGAGCATCCGGTCGACCGGAATGCCCGTCCAGCGTGAGACGACCTGCGCGATGGAATCCGGCGTCACGCTCTCGGAAATCAGTGCGCCGGCCTTGGCGGCCTCTTCCAGAGCCGCCAGCTTCTTCTCGAGCTGGGGAATCGTCGAATAGGCGAGTTCACCCGCCTTCGCGAATTCACCCTGCCTCTGCGCGCGCTCGAGTTCCGCACGCTTCTGGTCGAGCTCGCCCTTGATGCGCTGCGCCTCTCCGAGCTTGTCCTTCTCCGCCCGCCATGCCGTGGTGAGCGAGGCGGATTTCTCCTCGAGTTCGGCGAGTTCGGCCGAAAGTTTCGTCAGGCGATCCTGAGAGGCCTGATCCTTTTCCCGGCGCAGGGCCTCCTGCTCGATCCGGAGGCGGATGATCTCGCGGTCGAGCGAATCGAGGTCTTCCGGCTTGGAATCGACCTGCATCCTGAGTCGCGCCGCCGCCTCGTCCACGAGGTCGATGGCCTTGTCGGGCAGGAAGCGATCCGTGATGTAGCGGTTCGAGAGCGTGGCGGCGGCAACAAGGGCCGAATCCGTGATGCGCACGCCATGATGCAGCTCGTATTTCTCGCGGATGCCGCGCAGGATCGAGATTGCATCCTCGACATTGGGCTCCGACACGAAAACCGGCTGGAAGCGCCGCGCCAGCGCCGCATCCTTCTCCACATGCTTGCGGTATTCATCAAGCGTAGTGGCGCCCACGCAGTGCAGTTCGCCACGCGCGAGCGCCGGCTTCAAGAGATTCGAGGCGTCCATCGCGCCATCGGCCTTGCCCGCGCCCACCAGCGTGTGCATCTCGTCGATGAAGAGGATAACCCCGCCATCGGACGCCGTGACTTCCGCGAGCACGGCCTTCAGCCGCTCCTCGAACTCGCCGCGATATTTCGCGCCGGCGATGAGCGAGCCCATGTCGAGCGCGAGCAAAGCCTTGTCCTTCAGGCTTTCGGGCACGTCGCCGTTGATGATG
>NZ_JBJTDY010000125.1:0-5615 GCF_046092605.1 Rhabdaerophilum sp.
AATCTCTGCCCAGGCCCGTCAGGCGAGCATCGATCAGCTGGCTGCCCTAGGGAGCTTTGGCGATGCGGTGATTGGCCTGATTGCCTCATTAGTTCTGTTTTTTGGCGCGTTTTGGGCACATAACAAGGCGCGATTAGTGGGATCCGAGGACTAGCCATGGAATTACAAACACTCGCTGTCGACCACTTTGCACTCCACCAGCGTTGGTTTGCGCTCGAGGTCGGTGACCAACGGTATGCGCTTGATTTAGGCAGTGTGCGCACAGTGTTTTATCAGCCACTCTCCGAGCCATCGGAACAAGAGAATCGCGCTCCGAATCTATCCTCTGTGTTTTTGAATGTCCGAAGTGTTATCGTGCACGAGGGGGCGCCGGTTTTTTTGCTCTCCCCGAGTCAGGTCTTTAGCTGTAACGAAGTGCCGCTCGATCCTGAGGTGCACAACCTCGCTAATGTTGCGGCAACCGAGCTTCCATGGGTTGTGATTCTGCAAGGGGATTCCTTATCTAGTGTTGGGGTGCGGGTCGGGCGGGAACGGTCAAAAGGCCGCCCCGCCCGACGACCGTTCAGTAGTCGACCCGCTTCAGCATTCCGCCGTCAACCACGAGATTGACACCCGTGATGATCGCGGCGGCGGGACTTGAAAGAAAAGCAACCGCGCGCGCCACATCGGCGGGCGCCGGCATCCTTCCCATCGGGATTTGCGCCATGGTTGTATCGAAGAAAGGCTTCATCCTTTGCTCAATCATCGCCCAGGAACCGCCCTCGAAGTATACCGGCCCCGGGGATACGCAGTTGACCCGGACACCCTTGGGCCCAAGCTGGGTCGCCAGGTTTTTGGCGTAGTTGTTGATCGCCGCTTTCACCGCGTTGTAGGCCTGAGGTCCGACAAAGGTCTCCGTTGCCGCTGTTGTCGAGATGAAGACAATTGCACCGTTTGTCTTCTCAAGGTGCGGCGCCATAGCCTCTGCGCCTCGTACCGCGCCCAGCATGTCGATTTCGAAAGAGTTGCGCCAGTTTTCCTCACTTCCCATGCCGCCGCCAGCCGAGACATTGGGGATGAAGATGTCGGCGCCGCCAAGTTTCTCGACTGCGGTCGCCAGCCAGTCGCGATAGGAATCGCCATTGCGGACGTCGCATACGGCGCCATGCGCGACGCCCCTCTTCTTGAGCGCCGCCTCAGCTTCAGCGACTTCATCACCCTTCCGCGCGCAAAAGGCGACAGTTGCACCCTCATCGAGAAAGGTCTCGGCAATGGCGCGCCCAATGCCGCGCGTCGCGCCAGAAATCACGACTCTTTTGTTAGACAGACCTAGATCCATAGCTCATCTCCCGAAATTAGCCAGAACATGATAGACAACGTGGAGCGTCAAGAAAGGACAATCTAACATGACCGAGGTTGTTCAGGTGCATCTTGTGTGCGGAGGCGTCTTCCATGACTTCGATTTCGCACGGCTGGAAATCTTAAAGCTGCTTTCCGAATGGGACCGTGTCAGAACGACGGTTGGCCAGGACTACAGCGACGTCACTGCGCTTAGCCGTTCGGATGTCTTGGTCACATACACCTGTAATGTCGCGCCCACAGCTGAGCAGATCCAAGCGTTGCGCACCTTCATTGAGCGTGGCGGCCGTTGGTTTGCGCTTCACGCGACCAACGCTGTGACAGAATGGCTATCCGGACCTGGCGAGGAACCCCGCGTGGACACCCCGGATCTACCGGCGCCGTTCATCGATATGCTCGGAAGCCAATTCAAGGCGCACCCACCTCTGGGAGAGCGTTTCTGGGTCAGGGCGAGCGAGCCGGTTCATCCGTTGGCGGAGGGTATTGGTCCGTTTCTAGCAGACGACGAACTTTATCTGTCTAGCTACCGTAGCGGAAACATTCCGATTTTGGAGACGCGGTGGAAGGGCGATGTTCCATATTTCACTGAGGGCTCGTGGCCTGAAGAGAGTGCGCATCTCGTCATGTATCTGCGACCGACGGACCTTGGCGGAGTCCTTTATCTTACCCTGGGCCATTGCCGCGGTCACTATGACTTCCGTCCAGTCTATCCCTACTATCCGAAGGTCGAACGCTGTTCGTGGGATCTGCCGGTATTCTACCATTTGCTGCGCCGTGGTCTCGGCTGGGCCATCGATCGGACTGATCGATAAACTGGCGCCCTTGCTGGTTTTACCGGCCCCTTGTATCGTGTGGGGGCGTTAGGGGAGATGGTGCATGGAAGGTTCAGGGAGCCCTCCGCCGCCGGGGCAAGCGCGCTGCCCCGGGGTGACCTGGGAGGACATGCTTGACGCTGACTCTCGTCCCGTACCTGAGTTTCTGCGCGAAACGTCCTATGAGTATCTTGGCTCAGCGCCCCTCGATGTGCAGCGCTATACTTCCGCGGAATTCTTCCGGCGCGAAGTGGACCGAATGTGGCCCAGGGTGTGGCAGTTTGCTTGCCGGGAAGAGGAAATACCTGATGCCGGAGATGTTGTCGTCTACGACAATGCAGGCGTCTCCCTGCTTGTTACCCGACAGAATGACGGGACAATCCGCGCCTTCCATAATGTGTGTCTTCATCGCGGCCGGAAGTTACGGACCCGCTCAGGCTGGGCGGGCGATTTCAAGTGTCCCTTCCACGGCTTCACCTGGGAAACGGACGGACGACTGAAGGAAATCCCCTGCGCCTGGGATTTCCGGCACCTCGACGCTCAGCGCATGCAACTGCCGGAGGCCAGGGTCGGGGTTTGGGCGGGTTTCGTTTTCGTCAATGTGGATGGCAAGGCCGCTCCGCTCCACGAGTGGCTGGCGCCGTTGCCGGCACACTTCGCTCGGTGGAACCTGGAAGACTGTGTCACTGGCGTTTGGGTCGGCAAAGTCATTCCCGCCAATTGGAAGGCGACGGCGGAGGCTTTCATGGAGGCGTGGCACTCGGTAGTCACGCACCCTCAGATTCTCCCGTTCACCGGCGATGCAAACTCACGCTACGATATCTATGGCGATCACGTGAACCGGGCTATTACGCCGTTCGGCACACTCTCGCCGCATCTCGCCGGCCAGGGTCACGATGAGCAATTCGTGGTCGATTCCATCATGAAGTTCGGTGGACGCGTGGCCGGCGGGGGCGCTCCGAAGCTCCCACCAGGTGTCGGGGCCCGCGAATTCCTCGCCGCCGCCAATCGCGACAAGTACAAAGCTGAGACAGGCTTCGACTTCGAAAACGCCACCGATAGTGAATTGCTCGACGCCTATACTTACAATGTCTTTCCCAACATGGCGCCATGGGGCGGCTTCACGCCTAACATCGTCTATCGCTGGCGACCCTGGCCGGACCAGGATCGCACCTTGATGGAGGTCCGGATCTTGACCCGCCGGCATAAGGATAGACCGCGACCAAAGCCTGTGCCGATGCGAATGCTCTCCGAAACGGAGGCCTGGACTGCCGCGCCCGAACTCGGGTCGCTCGCAAATGTCTTTGAGCAGGACATGGCGAACCTGCCGTTCTTGCAGGAGGGCATGAAGGTTTCGGCGAACGGTCGGATCGAGCTCGGTGACTATCAGGAAGTGCGTATTCGGCATTTCCATCGCACGCTAGACCGGTATCTTTTCGAATGACCCTGCGACCACTGACCATGCCGAAATGGGGTCTCTCCATGCAGGAGGGTACTGTCGGCGCCTGGAGCGTTCGGGAGGGCGCGGCGATCTCGGAAGGCGACGAGCTTGTCGATGTCGAGACGAGCAAGATCGTCAATACTTTCGAGGCCCCGTTCGCCGGGCATCTCCGGCGGATCGTTGGTCGCGAGGGTGAGACTTTGCCCGTGGGTGCGCTTCTCGCCGTCCTCGGGCCTGCTGATGCTGCGGACGAAGAGATCGACGCCTATGTTTCCGACTTCCAGGCGCGTTTCGTGCCGCAAACAGAAGAGGCGGGCGCTGGCCTAGAGAGCTTAAAGGTCACGATTGGCGAGGCGCGGGCCTTGCGCGCGGCGATCGCCGGCGAGGGTGATCCGCCGGTGGTGTTCCTCCACGGATTCGGAGGCGACCTCGACAACTGGGCCGCGGTACAGCCGGCGCTGGCCGGAAGTCGGCGCACCATCGCGTTTGATCTTCCTGGCCATGGAGAATCAACAAAGGCGCTGGCCGGAGCCTCGCCCGCCGATCTCGCAGCAGATGTCTCGCGCGCGCTTGACGCGCTCGATGCCCCTCGCGTCCATCTTGTCGGCCATTCGCTGGGCGGCGCCGTAGCGCTGGCGTTCGCCCTCGCACATCCTGAGCGGACAGAAAGCCTGGCGTTGATCTGCGCCGCAGGTCTTCCGGGTGGAAGGCTCAGCTCTGAGTATCTCGATGGTTTCCTCGCCGCGCGGCGCGCCCGAGAGCTCGCGACCGTGCTTGCTCAGCTATTCGCTGATCCATCGCTCGCGACCCGCGAGCTCGCCGAGAGCGTACTGAAGGCGCGCCGGCTCGACGGCGCCGACGACGCACTCGCTGCGATCCGAGAGGCGATAGGCTCGCCCGCATTCGCTATCAACGAGGCCCTCCTCGGCTCGGTGACGGCGCCTCTCCTCATGATCGCCTGCTCGCAGGATCAAGTCGTCGGCACACCGGACCCTGAGCTACTGCCTGCACACGCTCGGCTGATCACGATCGATGACGCCGGGCATATGCCTCACGCGGAACGACCCGCAGCTGTCATCTCCGCACTTCGCGCGCATCTCGGTTGATGCGTTAGGTCGGAGCTATCAACTTGTCTCCCTGAGGTCGCCGACGACCTGGCAGACCGCGCCCCAGACCGTAGGATCCTGAACAGATTCGAGTCTCTTGTCCGCCAGCGGCCCGGCGATCAGAAAGCCCAGAGCCGTCAGCATGCTCGCGATCTGGCCGAACCGGACGAATGCGGTGAGCTTGAGGGAGAGGTTGGATTCTACCTGCAGGAAACGCCTCCAGTTGTCCCGGAGGCGTCTCCTCGCGCTGGCGCACGCATTGCAGCGCAAATGGCTGTGGCAACCGATAGAGATTCTCTGTCAACTGCCGGTAATCGTCTTGGCAGCCGGTGCATCGCGAGTCTCACCACGCGCCAATCGGTGGAGAGCAAACGTCATTTGAGCTCGCCGACGATGATCGCCCGCGCGCCACGCCCCCGCTCGCTGGGGCCGGCGATCCGCCTGAACGCGAGGGTTTCCGCCCACCTGGCCTCAATTCTCCTCCCGAACGAAGCCGGCCACGTGGTGCCAGCTGTGGAAGAAGAGATCATCGCCCATGAGATACAGTCCCGTCTGGCTGTCTTCCTCCTCGTCCTCTGGGAAGACGATCACAAAGTAGATTTCGTCCGCCTCGACGACCATGGGCATCTTGTCGATATAGGGCCGGGGTTCCCCGGCCCAGAGGATCTGGCTGCCCTGGATGTTCACCTCCGTGTCCGAGCCGTCCGGGTCGATCCATCGCCCCTGGAGGGCTTCGGGGAAGTCGGCTTCGCGACGCTGGCGCACCTCGGCCGCGGAACTCGACTTGCGCGCCTCGCGCTTGCGCTCGAGCCAGGCGCTGTAGGCGTCTTCATCGTCCTGCGGAGGCCGGTCATCTCTTTGGGTCATTTCGGTCACTTTCTCTTGGGTGGTGGCGTGCCGGGCCGGGGGGAAGTCTGG
>NZ_JBJTDY010000126.1:0-6333 GCF_046092605.1 Rhabdaerophilum sp.
GTTCTTGGAGGGATCGTCGATGCGCGCGAGCTGGCGCGCCTTCTGTTCTTCCTTCGAGACATGCAGGAAGAGCTTGATGATCTTTGTGCCGCTCTGCGCGAGGTGCCGCTCGTGATCGGCGATGGCTTTCAGGCGCTCGGCCCAGAAATCCTTCGAGCCCGCCTCCGCCGCGAAGGGGTTTTTCGTTGGAAGGCGCTGGCCCTTGAGAAATTCCGGGTGCACGCGCACCACCAGAGCTTCCTCGTAATAGGAGCGGTTGTGGATGCCGATGCGCCCGCGCTCGGGCAGGGCGCGCGCGGTACGCCAGAGGAAATCATGATCGAGTTCCTCGGGCGAGGGCGCCTTGAACGAGAACACCTGGCAGCCCTGCGGGTTCACGCCGGACATCACATGCTCGATGCTCGAATCCTTGCCTGCGGCGTCCATGGCCTGGAGGATGATCAGCACTGACCACGAATCCGACGCATAGAGCCTTTCCTGCAATTCGCGCAGGCGCTCCTTGCCGAGTTCCAGAAGCGTCTTCGCCTCCTCCTTGGTCAGGTTCGCGCCACCCATATCATCCGGCGCATGCTGCGCCAGCGCGAAGCCCTTGCGCTTGCTGATGCGGAACGGGGCGACGAAGGCGGCGGCATCATCGAGGATCATCGGCAGCTCCGCGGGCGGGAGGGCGCTTTCTTGCAGGAGGTTCCCATGGTGCATGTCTGGCCCCGGCCTGCAAGGCAGGTTGTGCTGTCGGCCGCGCCGGGGCATAGGAAACGGCATGGATTTCGGAATTCTCTATGATTGCGACGGCACGCTGATCGACAGCGAGCACATTGCCGGCTCGGTCTGCGCCGAGGCGCTGACGGGCCTCGGATGGCCCATCACGATGCGGGAGTTCAACGCGCGCTTCAACGGCGTGCCCGCGGCGAAAACCTGGGAGATCCTGCGCGCGGAGTTGCCGTTCACGCTTCCCGAGGGTTTCAATGCGCGGATCGATGCGGAAATCCATCGGCGGCATGATACCGAGCTCATGCTCATTCCCGATGTGGTGGAGACCATCCACGCCATCGCGGGCAAGCGGGCCGTGGCATCCTCGACCGGCCTCGCGCGCCTGAGGAAGAACTTGGAATTCACGGGTCTCGCGCCGCTTTTCGGCGATCACATCTATTCCGCGAGCCAGGTCGCGCGCGGCAAGCCGGCACCGGATGTCTTCCTGTTTGCCGCGAGCCAATTGGGCGTGGACCCCGCGCATGCACTGGTGATCGAGGATTCGGTGGCGGGCGTCACGGCGGCCTTGCGCGCCGGCATGCGCGTCATCGGCTTTGCCGGCGCGAACCACGGCGCGGATGACCTTGCCGATCGCCTCGCGAAGGCCGGGGCGCTGACCGTGATCGACCGCTTGGCGGAACTCCCCTCGATCGTCGCGGATTTGCGAGCCTGAAGCCCTTGCGGCGATTGCCTTTCCCCCGGAAGGGCGATACCTCGTGCCCGCAACGGCGACACCTCGTGCCCCGAACGGAACGAGCGCCCGAAGCGCCAGAGGGAGAATGAAGACGATGCCGAACATCGCCTTCTATGCCGGGTCTTTCGATCCGCCGACGGACGGGCATCTCGATGTCATCCGCCGCGCGCTGGCCCTTGCCGATGAACTCGTCATCGCCATCGGCACGCATCCGGGCAAGGCGCCGCTTTTCTCGGCGGAAGAGCGCCAGGGGCTGCTCGAAACCGTGGTGGCCGAAGAGGCGCGCGGCAAGCGCGCGCGCGTCACCACCTTCAACGATCTCACCGTGCATGCCGCGCGGCGCGAGGGGGCTTCGATCCTCATCCGCGGGCTGCGCGATGGCACGGATCTCGATTACGAGATGCAGCTCGCGGGCATGAACGGCAGCATGGCGCCGGAGATCCAGACCGTTTTCGTGCCGGCCTCGCCGCCGGTGCGCCCCATCACCGCCACGCTCGTGCGCCAGATCGCCTCGCTCGGCGGCGATGTTTCCGGCTTCGTGCCGCAACAGGTGCTCGCCGCGCTCCAAGCCAAATTCGCCCAAAAGGCGTGACCCCAGAGGTGCAAACATGCTTCGCCGTTCGTTTCTTGCCGCCGCTCTCGCGCCGACCTTCGCCCTCGCGCCGAGCTTCGCCTTCGCGCAAGGCCAGCCGAAGGCGGACCCCGAGAACACGCTCGTGATCGAGCTGAAAAGCGGCCGCGTGGTGATTGCGCTCCGGCCCGATCTCGCGCCGAAACATGTCGAGCGCATCAAGATGCTCGCGCGCAAGGGCTTCTATGACGGCATCGTCTTCCATCGCGTGCTCGATGGCTTCATGGCGCAGACCGGCGATCCCACCGGCACCGGCATGGGCGGCTCGGATCTCGGCAACCTTCCTGCGGAATTCTCCCGGACCGAGCGCTATATGCGCGGCACCGTGGGCATGGCCCGCACGCAGGACCCGAACTCGGCCAATTCGCAGTTCTTCATCATGTTCGCGGAAGCGCCGGGCCTCAACGGCCAATATACGATCTGGGGCGGCGTGGTGGAAGGCATGGAGCATGTCGACAGGATCCGCCGCGTCGATCCGCAGCGCGAGCGCGTCCCCAAGGAGCAGCTCGACAAGATGATCCGCGTGCGCGTCGCCGCCGATATCCGCTGACTTTCGAATTCCCGATTGATTGATCAAGGAGTGCCCGATGGCTGAACCCGAAAACACCCTCATCCTCGACACGACCAAGGGCGTCGTGACCATCGAGATGCGCCCGGATCTGGCCCCCGGCCATGTCGCGCATATCAAGAAGCTCGTGCGCGAGGGCTTCTATGACGGCCTGTCGTTCCATCGCGTGATCGATGGCTTCATGGCGCAGGGCGGCTGCCCGGATGGCACCGGCATGGGCGGCTCCGGTTACCCCGACCTCAAGGCCGAGTTCAACGCCGAGCCGCATCTGCGCGGTGTTTGCTCCATGGCCCGCGCGCGCAGCCCCGATTCGGCGAATTCGCAGTTCTTCATCGTGTTCGACGACGCGACCTTCCTCGACAAGCAATACACGGTCTGGGGCAAGGTGATCGAGGGCATGGAGAATGTGGACCTCTTCGCGCGTGGCGAGCCCGTGCGCAACCCGGACCGCATCAACAAGGCCACAATCGCGGCGGATGCGTGAGCCATGACCACGAAACCGGCGGGCGAGGCGTCGCCGACGCTCGCCGATTTCGATTACGACCTGCCGGAGGCGCGCATCGCGCTGCATCCGGTTTCCCCGCGCGATGCTTCGAAACTGCTCGTGGTGGGGCAGGACCATTTCGAGGACCGCATCTTCCACGACCTGCCGGAGCTTCTGAACGCGGGCGATCTCCTCGTTTTCAACGATACCCGCGTGATTCCCGCCCGGCTTCTCGGCGAGCGGGAGCGCGACGGAAACCGCGCTTCGATCGAGGCCCTTCTGCTGAAACGGCTCGATGCTTGCACCTGGCAGGCCTTCGCCAAGCCGGGAAAACGCCTGAAACCGGGCGATCGCCTGACTTTCGGCGAAAGGGGGCAGGTCTGCCTCATGGGCTCGCTCTCCGCCGAAATGGTGGAGAAGGGCGAGGAGGGGATCGTGACCTTCCGCTTCGATCGCGCCGGCGCCTGTCTCGACGAGGCCATCGCACTGGTCGGGGCCATGCCGCTGCCGCCCTACATCCTTGAGGCGCGCAAAAGGCTGGGCGAGGGCGAAGACCCTGCCGATACGAACGATTACCAGACCGTTTTCGCGAAGAAGGAGGGCGCGGTCGCTTCCCCCACGGCCTCGCTGCATTTCACGCCGGCCCTCATCGAGCGGCTTTCGGCGAAGGGCATCGGCCATGCCTTTCTCACCCTGCATGTCGGCGCGGGCACCTTCCTGCCGGTGAAGGCGGAGAACATCGCCGACCATCGCATGCATGCCGAATGGGGCGAGATCCGCGCCGAAACCGCACGCCGCATCAACGAGACGCGGGCGAAAGGCGGGCGGATCATCGCGGTCGGCACCACGGTCTGCCGCCTGCTCGAAAGCGCGGTGGATGCAAGCGGACACATCCAGCCCTTCCTCGGCGAGACCGACATCTTCCTCCGGCCCGGCCATGTTTTCAGGGGCATGGATGCGTTGATCACCAATTTTCACCTGCCGAAATCGACGCTGCTGATGCTCGTCTCGGCCTTTGCAGGCACCAACACGATGAAACGCGCCTACCGGCATGCCATCGAGAACGGCTATCGCTTCTATTCCTACGGGGATTCGTCGCTGCTCTGGCCGGGGGGTGCATGAACACGACTTCAATGCCTCGCGTCACCTTCACGCTTCACGCCACGGATGGCGCGGCCCGCTCGGGCGTGCTCGCCATGCCGCGCGGGGATATCCGCACGCCTGCCTTCATGCCCGTGGGCACCGCCGGCACGGTGAAGGGCCTTTACATGGAGCAGGTGAGGGGGACGGGAGCCGATATCATCCTCGGGAACACCTATCACCTCATGCTCCGGCCGGGCGCGGAGCGCGTGGCGCGGCTCGGCGGCCTGCACGAGATGGCCCGCTGGCCATACCCCATCCTCACGGACAGTGGCGGCTTCCAGGTGATGTCGCTCTCGGCGCTGCGCAAGCTCGACGAAAAGGGCGTGATCTTTCAATCACATATTGACGGTTCCAAACATGAGCTGACTCCCGAGCGCTCAGTCGAGATCCAGCTCCTGCTCGACAGTGACATCATCATGCAGCTCGACGAATGCATCCGCTTGCCCGCACCCGAGAGGGAAGTCGAGCGCGCGATGCGCCTTTCGCTCCGCTGGGCGGAACGGTCGAAAGCCGCCTTCGGAAACCAGCCGGGCCGTGCGCTGTTCGGCATCGTGCAAGGCGGGGCCCTGCCGCATCTGCGCCGCGAGAGTGCAGAGGCCCTCGCGGCACTCGATCTGCCGGGCTATGCCATCGGCGGCCTCGCGGTGGGTGAACCGCAGGCCGAGATGCTCGCGACCATCGAGGCGACCGAGCCCACTCTCCCTCGCGAGAAGCCGCGCTACCTCATGGGCGTGGGCACGCCCGATGACATCCTGGAGGCCATCCGGCGCGGCGTCGACATGTTCGATTGCGTGATGCCGACGCGCGCGGGCCGCCACGGCACGGCCTATACGCGCCACGGCAAACTCAACCTGCGCAACGCCAGATATGCCGAGGAAAAGCGGCCCATGGATGAGACCTCAACATGCCCGGCCGCGCGGGATTATTCGCTCGCCTATCTGCATCATCTCACGAAATCGGGCGAGATGCTGGGGCAGATGCTGCTGACCTGGAACAACATCGCCTATTACCAGCAGCTTGTGGCCGGCGCCCGTGCGGCCATTGCCGCGGGGCGCTATGCGGATTACGTGTTGGAGACGAGGGAAGGCTGGGCGCGGGGCGCGCCATGAATCCTTCCCGAAAGTCGGGGAGCCTCATGCCGAGCGATATCGAGATTGCGCGCGCCGCACGCCTTCTGCCCATTGGCGCCATCGGGGAAAAGCTCGGCATCCCCGATGAGGCGCTTTCGCCCTATGGCAAACATGTCGCGAAGGTCGATCTCGATTGGCTGAAGACCAATCGCAGGAAGCCGGGCAAGCTCGTGCTCGTGACGGCCATCAACCCGACGCCGGCCGGGGAGGGAAAGACCACGACCACGGTTGGCCTTGGCGATGCGCTCAATCGCATCGGGAAGAAGACCGTCATCGCCCTGCGCGAACCCTCGCTCGGGCCCTGTTTCGGGGTGAAGGGCGGGGCGGCCGGCGGCGGCCATGCGCAGATCGTGCCGATGGAGCAGATCAACCTGCATTTCACCGGCGATTTCCACGCGATCAGCGCCGCGCATAACCTGCTCTCGGCGATGCTCGACAACCACATCTCTTGGGGCAATGCGCTGGGAATCGATACCCGGCGCATCACCTGGCGGCGCGCGATTGACATGAATGACCGCTCCTTGCGCGGCCTCGTCTCCTCGCTGGGCGGGGTCTCGAACGGCTTCCCGCGCGAGGATGGCTTCGACATCACCGTCGCCTCCGAGGTGATGGCGGCCTTCTGCCTCGCGGAGAGCCTCGCCGATCTCGAGGCGCGCCTCGCCAGGATCATCGTGGCGGAAACGCGCGACCGGAAGCCCGCGACCGCGGCCGACCTCAAGGCCCATGGCGCGATGACCGTGCTCTTGAAGGATGCGCTGCAACCCAACCTGGTGCAGACGCTGGAAGGCAGCCCCGCCTTCGTTCATGGCGGACCTTTCGCGAATATCGCGCATGGCTGCAATTCGCTGATCGCCACGAAAAGTGCGCTTTCGCTCGGAGATTTCGTGGTCACCGAAGCGGGCTTCGGGGCCGATCTCGGCGCGGAGAAGTTTC
>NZ_JBJTDY010000127.1:0-13971 GCF_046092605.1 Rhabdaerophilum sp.
CGGCGAGTGCGGATGCCCGGGGCCGGCCGGAGCACAGCCTCGGCTTCGTCTTTCAGGAGCCGACGCTTCTGCCCTGGGCGCAGACGCTCGACAACGTGACTTTGCCCCTTCGCCTCAAGAAGATGAACCGCACGGAGGCCGACCAGCGTGCCGCCGCGATGCTCGAACTCGTGGGCCTCAAGGGGTTCGAGAAGAGCTATCCGCGCGAACTCTCCGGCGGCATGAAGATGCGTGTCTCGATCGCCCGCGCGCTGGTGACGGAGCCGAAGGTGCTGCTGATGGACGAGCCCTTCGCCGCGCTCGACGAGATCACCCGCCACAAGCTCAATGATGACCTGCTGATGCTCTGGCAGCGCAACCGCTTCACGGCGGTGTTCGTCACCCATTCGGTGTTCGAGAGCGTCTATCTCTCCGAGCGCATCGTTGTGATGGCCGCGCGGCCGGGACGCGTGATGAGCGAACTCATTGTGGATGCGCCTTTCCCGCGCGACAACCTGTTCCGCACCTCGCCCGAATATGCGCGTCTCTGCCGCCTCGGCTCGGAAGCTCTGAAAAAGGCCATCGACGCATGAGCGAAACCACGCTTGCTCCCGCCGCCGCGCGCGGCACCGATCAGGAGACCGCTCCGGTCTTTGCCGAAGAGGCGCGCATCCTGGGTCTTCCGAGGAGCCGCTGGCCGGACATTCTCGCGCCGATCCTCGTCGGCATTCTCATCATCGCGTTGTGGGAATGGGTGGTCCGATACAAGAACATTCCTTCCTATCTGTTCCCCGGCCCGCTGGTGATCGCGCAGACGCTGGTGCAGGACTGGCATACCCTTTCGGGCGCTCTGTGGATCACGCTGCGCATCACCTTTGCCGCGCTGATCGCGGCGGTGAGCGTTGGCGTGGCCCTGGCCATCCTCTTCACGCAGTCGAAATGGCTCGAGCGCTCGCTTTTTCCCTACGCCGTCATCCTGCAGGTGACGCCCGTTGTGGCGATCGCGCCGCTGATCATCATCCTGGCGGAGGATGTGAACCTGTCGCTGCTGATCTGTGCCTGGATTGTTGCCTTCTTTCCGATCCTCTCGAACACCATCCTGGGGCTGAATTCCGCCGATCACAATCTCGTCTCGCTGTTCCAGCTTTATGGCGCGAACCGCTGGCAGACGATGCGTTATCTGCGCCTGCCGGCTTCGCTCCCGTATTTTCTCGGCGGGCTGAAGATTTCGGGTGGCCTCGCGCTCATTGGCGCGGTGGTGGCGGAATTCGTGGCCGGTTCGGGCGGCTCGGCCTCGGGCCTCGCCTATCGCATTCTCGAAAGCGGCTACCAGCTCAAGATCCCGCGCATGTTCGCGGCTCTGCTGCTGATCTCGCTCTCGGGCATCGCGATCTTCCTGGCGACAAGCTGGCTCTCGCATCGCCTGCTGCATCGTTGGCACGAGAGCGCGCTGAAGCGCGAGAGCTGACAATACGCCTCAGCGCTTCGCGTCATCAGGCAGGTCATCGTCATCGAGGATGACCCTCCAGGAGGCACCCTCGATATCCTCGAATTGCCGCGTCTTCAGCGACCAGAGGAAGGCACCGAGACCCAGGGCGCCCATGGCCAGGGCCATGGGGATGAGGATCACGAGGATGTTCATGGGCTTTCTCCACCGAACCGTGCGCGCATCGCGTTCATCGTGACGATCAGCGACGAACCAGACATCGCGATGGCCGCGACGAAGGGGGTCGCGAGGCCGGCAATCGCGATCGGAACCGCCACGGCGTTGTAGATGACCGCGAGCCAGAGATTCTGCGTCATCAGGCGGCGCGCTTTCCGTGCGATGCGGATCGCATCCGCCACCGGGCCGAGCGAAGCGCCCATGACCAGCAGATCGGCCTGTGCCTGCGCGAGGTCCGTGGCCGAGACGGGCGAGATCGAGACATGCGCGGCGGCGAGGGCAGGGGCATCGTTGATGCCATCGCCCACCATCAGCACCTTCCGGCCCTGCTGACGCAGTTCCTCAAGTCGCGCGACCTTGCCGCCGGGCTCGACGCTTGCCTGCCAATGATCGATGCCCAGGGCCTTCGCCACGCTCGCGACCGGGATCTCGCGGTCGCCCGAAAGGATTTCAACGGAAAGGCCGAGGCCCTTGAGCGCCTCGATGGTGGTGCGGGCATCGGCCCGCAGGGGCTGGCGGATCGCGAAGACCGCGACATCCGTGCCGCAGCGCATGGCAATGAGCGACGCCTCGGGATAGGCTTCCGAAACCGCCTTGGCTTCCGCTTCCGCCCCGCAAAAGGCAGATGAACCAAGGCGGATCTTCACGCGCGCATCCTCGGCTTCAAGGCCCTGTCCCGGCGTTTCGCGCACGTCGCGGAACGGATTGTCGGCACCGCCCGCCTTGGCGATCGCGACCGCGAGGGGGTGACGCGACGACAGCGCAAGCCGTCCGGCGATGGTCAGCAGGCGATCCGGGATCTGCTTGCGATTGGCGATCACCGGCTCCGGCAGGGTGAGGGTGCCGGTCTTGTCGAAGACGACGGTATCCACCTCGGCAAGCCGCTCCAGCGCGTCACCGGCATGGAGCAGGATCGAGCGGCGGAACATCGCGCCCGAGGCCACGACCTGCACGGCGGGAATCGCGAGGCCCAGCGCGCAGGGGCAGGTGATGATGAGCACCGTGACGGAGATCAGCAGCGCCGATTGCCAGGACAGGCCCCAGAGCACCCAGCCGATGAAGGTCAGCGCCGCCGCAGTATGCACCACCGGCGCATAGGCCCGCGCGGCGCGGTCCGCGAGGCGCACATAACCCGCGCGCTTCTCGGTGGCATGGGCGAGCAGCGCCTCGATGCGCGCGAGAATCGTGCTCGAGGCGGCATGGCGCACCCGGATTTCCAGGGTCCCCGAGAGGTTCATTGTGCCGGCATGCACATCCATGCCCGGCTGCACGGCCTGATGCGCGGTCTCCCCGGTCACGAGGCTCTGGTCGATGTCGGAGGTGCCGCGCTCGATCAGGCCATCGACGCCGATCCGCTCGCCGGGGCGCACCAGCACGAGCTGGCCGGGCTCGACCGTCGCGGCGGCGACTTCCTTCAGCACGCCATCGGGCAGGATGCGCGTGACGGTCTCCGCGCGGAGCGCCGCGAGGTTCGAGGCCACGGCGCGCGTGCGGCGCATCATCATCTGATCGAGCACGCGGCCGATCAGCAGGAAGAAGATGAGCATCACCGCGCCGTCGAAATAGGCGTGCTCGCCCGATTGCAGCGTCTCCCAGACCGAAATGCCCAGGGCGAGCAGGATGCCGAGCGAGATCGGCACATCCATGTTCACGGCGCGCGCCTTCAGCGAGCGGATGGCGCTGTCGAAGAAGGGGCGACCGGAATAGGCGGCGGTTGGCAGCGCGATCAGCGCGGAAATCCAGTGGAAGAAGTCACGCGCCTCGCGCGAGAGCCCCGTCTCGTTGCCGGACCAGACCGAAACCGAAAGGAGCATGATGTTCATCATCGCGAAGCCCGCGACGCCGAGCGCGCGCAGAAGCCGCTGCTCCTCGGCCTTCTCGCTGGCCTCGCGCTCGGCCACGCGGAAAGGGTAGCCGGTGAAGCCCAGGGCTTCGAGCCGCGCCAGCACCTGCGGGGGGGCCACCCGTCTCGCATCCTTCCATTCGACCGTGAGGCGCTTCTCGGTGAGGTTCACGCGTGCCAGAGCCATGTCCGGCTCCGATGCAAAGGCGCGTTCGATGCGCGCCGCACAGGCCGCGCAATGGATGCCATCCACCACGAAATCCATCCGCACGCGGTCTTCGGGCGCGGGGATGAGATAATGCGAAAAGTCGCGGATATCCGGGTGCGGCAGAACCGTGCTCACGGGGTGATCCCCCGGATGGACTCGTCCTTCAGGGCCAGGCGATGGCGCGAGAGGAAGAGCCGCTCGCCGCTTTCGAGATCATGCGCCTCGATCACGAGGCCCCAGCCGCCGGCATCAATCCCGTCGAGCTTCGCCGTATAGTAGCCATCTCCGCGCGGGGAGAGCGTGATGGCCCGGTCGCGACCGCGCTGCGCAGGATGCTGCAGAACAACCGTCACGGCGAGGCCAGCCAGCGGCTTGCTCATGCTGTCACGGAAGCGGATCTCGAGGTCGAGCACGCGGTTGGCGAGCGAGAGCTTCGCGTCGCTCTGCCAGCCGCGCCGTGCCTGGGCTTGCGCGGCGGCCAGTTCCTGCCGGTTGAAATTCTGGCTCACATCATAGCCGTTGCGCGCATCAAGCCCCGGCATGGTGCGGATCGCGGTGGTCATCATGAAGACATTCACGCTCGCCACCACCGCGAAGAAGGCGATGAGCATCGCCAGCACATGCCAGCCCGTGAGACGGAACTCATGCGCCTTCCGGGCGGCAAGGATCGAGGCGCGTTCAGGCAGTTCCACCGGCATCGAAAAGGCTCCGCAGCAGCTAGTCATCCCGTCTTTCCCCATGGCGAGCCCCTCTGGACCGCCGGGAATCGTCTCCGTCAGGACCGAAGAAGTTCTCCCGGATCACGCGACTGTCGCCGAGCTGGACATCGGTCGCCTTGATCTGAATCATCGTTTTCCCGCCTTCGAAGGCGTGGCGCGGCACCGTGACGAGAAGCCGCACGTCGAGTGTCTGGTCAGGGCCGATCTCGAAGGAGAGGGGTTGGCCAGGAATCGGCTTCACGCCGATGAGTTCGGCGGAGGCGCCCGGCACGCCATCGACCGCCACCGCGAAGATCCGCGCCTCGGGCCGCTTGTTTGAAAGGCGCAGGGTGAAGTTGTTACGCACCGAACCATCGCGCAGCACCGTGAAGAGCGGAGAGCGCTCGTGGATCGCGCTGATATCCATCATGGAACGCGTGGCCAGCGCGTAGATCATGGTCATGGCGACGGCCGCGATGACCCCAATATAGAGTAGGGTGCGAGCCCGGATGAGCCGGATCGGCGGAGGCGTGGTGCCGCATGCGCGCGCCGTGATCGCCTGTTCGGTATCGTAGCCGATCAGCCCGGTAGGGCGGTTGATCTTGGTCATCACCGTGTCGCAGGCATCGATGCAGAGCCCGCACTGGATGCAGCCGAGTTGCGCACCGTCGCGGATATCGACGCCCGTGGGGCAAACCGCCACGCATTGGTTGCAATCGATGCAATCGCCGGCCGGCTCGCCGGCCGCCCTGGCCTTCGTGGCCTGCTTGACCGACATGCGCGGATCACCGCGATCATGGCGATAGGCGACATTCAGCGCATCCGCATCGGTCAAGGCGGCCTGAATGCGCGGCCAGGGGCACATATAGAGGCAGACCTGCTCGCGCATGAAGCCGGCGAGCGCATAGGTCGTGAAGGTGAGGATGCCGATCCAGAGATAGGCGACGAAGGGCGCCTGAAAGGTCGCAAGATCGCGCACGAGGGTCGGCGCATCCGAAAAGTAGAGCACCCAGGCGCCGCCGGTCCACCAGGCGATCATCACCCAGACGAAGTGTTTCGTGATCTTCAGGCCCCAGGTCTTGCCGGCCCAGGGGGCGGCGTCGCGCTGCATGCGCTCGCGCCGGTCGCCCTCGATGAGCCGCTCGACCTGGAGAAACAGGTCGGTCCACACAGTCTGCGGGCAGAGATAGCCGCACCAGATGCGGCCCGCGACCGCGTTCATCAGGAACAGGATCAGCGCCGCGAGGATCAAGAGGCCGGTCAGGTAGTAAACCTCCTGCGGCCATATCTCGATGAAGAAGAAATAGAAGCGGCGCGCCGGCATATCCACCAGAACCGCCTGGTTCGGCAGGTGGGGCCCACGATCCCACCGCACGAAGGGAAGAAGATAATAGACACCGAGACACAGGATCAGCAGCGTCCACTTGATGCGCCGGAAAGTGCCCGACACCCCCTGCGGATAGATTTTCTTCGAGGCCTCGTAGAGCGGGGCATCGTCGTCATAATCCGCAGGGCTGTGGGTGTTCACTTCTGGCCTCCGCCGAGGCTATGCACATAGACCGTCAGCGCCTTGATGGTCTCTGGATCGAGGCGGCTGCTCCAGGCCGGCATCACGCCGCCACGCCCGTTCGTGACGGTATCGACCATGGCCGTCCGGCTGCTGCCATAGAGCCAGATCGCGTCCGTCAGGTCGGGCGCGCCGAGGTCCTGGTTCCCCTTGGCCTGGTCGCCATGGCAACTCGCGCAGTTCTCCGCGTAGAGCTTCGCGCCAGCCGCAAGATCAGCCCCGTTCGCGACATCGAGACCGGCAAGGCTGCGGACATACTCGACCACGGTTCCGATCTCCGCAGGCTTCAGGGTGCCCGTGCGACCGAAGGCCAGCATCTGGCTCATGCGGGAATTGCTGTCCTGATCCCAGCGGATGCCGTGGGTGATGGTGGTCGAGATATCGGCCAGCTTGCCGCCCCAGATCCATTCATCATCGGTCAGGTTGGGAAAGGTGTTGCCCCCCATGCCGCCAAGGCCGTGGCAGCCCGCGCAATTGTCGCCGAATGCCGCCTTGCCGCGCGCGACCGCGAGACGGAGGAGTGTCGGATCGTTGCGGATCTGCTCGAGATCGGCGGTCTTGAGAGCCGCCGCCTGCTCGGCGCGCCGGGCCTCGAGACGGCGGATATCCTCCGCCACTGCGGCACGGCTGGAATAGCCGAGCAGGCCCCTGGTGTGGCTCGAGATGAGCGGCCAGGCCGGATAGACGATCCAGTAGCCGATGGACCAGAGGATGGTGAGATAGAAGGTCCAGAGCCACCAGCGGGGCAGGGGCGTATTCAGCTCCTTGATGCCATCCCAGCTGTGACCGGTCGTGGTCTGGCCGGACACCGCATCGAGATCGGCATGAGCGTTACGGGTTGTGTCGGCCATGGTTCAGTCCTCTTCCAGGGGAAGGCGCGCGGCGTTCTCGAACTTGGCTTGGTTCTTGGGCCAGAGCGCGTAGATGCAGACGGCGAGGAAGATCGCCATGAAGTAGAGAACACCGACGGATTGCGCGATGTTCGCGAGGAAGGCGTACATATTGGCCAATTGCCTCTCCCTCAGCGCAGGTTGGCTTTGTTGTCGTAGGTCGTGAAGTCGACCAGCGTCCCCAGCACCTGCAGATAGGCGATCAGCGCGTCCGCTTCGGTGATCCGCTGCGGGTTGCCGTCGAAATCGCGCATGTTTGCCTTGGGATAGCGCTTGGCAAAGTCAGCCGCCTTCGGATGGTCGGGGTCGGTCTGGGCGCGCAGGTCGTCCTTCGCCGCCGCCATCATCTCCGGCGTGTAGGGCACGCCGGTGAAGCTCTGGACCTTCATCTCGGTTGCGATGTCATCGAACGAGAGATCGGTCTTCGCCAGGAACGGATAGCCCGGCATGATCGATTGCGGCACGATGGATCGCGGCGCGTTCAGGTGCTGGAGGTGCCAGTCATCCGAATACTTGCCGCCCACGCGGGCCAGATCCGGCCCCGTGCGCTTGGAGCCCCACTGGAAGGGCTTGTCGTACATGGATTCAGCCGCGAGGCTGTAATGGCCGTAACGCTCGATCTCGTCCCGCAAGGGGCGGATCATCTGGCTGTGGCAATTGTAGCAGCCTTCGCGGACATAGATGGCGCGTCCAGCGAGTTCGAGCGGGGTGTAGGGCCGCATGCCCTCCACCTTCTCGATCGTGGATTTGAGGTAGAAGAGCGGCGCAATCTCCACCAGCCCGCCAAAGGAGATCATGACGAGCACGCCGAGGACCAGGATGATCGAGTTGGTCTCGAAAATCTTGTGCTTCGACCAGAGGGAGGGCTTGGGAGCCTTGCCGGAAGTGGTGTCGGACATGGTTTCCGTTCCTTGATGTTCGAGAGCTCACTCGGCCGGCTGGAGCCCGGCGGCGGGCGCGAGGCCCTTCTCGAGCGCGTTCGGCGCGGCGCGCACGGTCATGATGAGGTTGTAGACCATGATCAGCGCTCCCGCGAGAAACAGCCCGCCGCCCAGCGCGCGGATGACATAGTAGGGGTGCATCGCCGCCACCGTCTCGATGAACGAATATTCGAGATAGCCCAGCGAGGTGTAGGCGCGCCACATCAGGCCCTGCATGATGCCCGAGACCCACATCGCCGAGATGTAGAGAACGATGCCGATCGTGGAGATCCAGAAGTGCCATTCCACCAGACGGTTGGAATAGAGGCGCTCCTTGTTCCAGAGCCACGGCACGAGGCAGTAGATCGCGCCGAAGGAGACATAGCCCACCCAGCCCAGCGCGCCAGAATGCACATGGCCGATGGTCCAGTCGGTGTAGTGCGAGAGCGAGTTCACCGCCCTCACGCTCATGAGCGGACCTTCGAAGGTCGACATGCCGTAGAAGGCCACCGACACCACCATCATGCGGAGCACGGGGTCGGTGCGCAGCTTGTCCCAGGCGCCCGAGAGCGTCATCAGGCCGTTGATCATGCCGCCCCAGGAGGGCATCCAGAGCATGATCGAGAAGGTCATGCCGAGCGTCTGCGCCCAATCGGGCAGGGCGGTGTAGTGCAGGTGATGCGGACCGGCCCAGATATAGAGGAAGATCAGCGCCCAGAAATGGATGATCGAGAGACGGTAGGAATAAACCGGCCGCTCCGCGCGCTTCGGAATAAAATAGTACATGATGGCGAGGAAGCCGGCGGTGAGGAAGAAGCCCACCGCATTGTGGCCATACCACCACTGGAACATCGCATCCTGCACGCCCGACCACACGATGTAGCTCTTGGGCGAGATCAGCGAGACCGGGATCGTCATGTTGTTGCCGAGATGGAGCACGGCAATCGTGACGATGAACGCGAGATAGAACCAGTTCGCGACATAGATATGTGGCTCTTTCCGCTTCCAGATCGTCGCGAGGAACACGAGCAGGTAGACCACCCACACGACCGTGAGGAAGAGGTCGGCATACCATTCGGGCTCGGCATATTCCTTGCCCTGGGTGATGCCCAGCAGATAGCCCGTGCCGGCGACGACGATGAAAAGGTTGTAGCCGAGCACCACGAACCAGGGCGAAAGGTCACCGGCAAGGCGCGCATGGCAAGTGCGCTGCACCACGTAGAACGAGGTGGCGAGGAGCACGTTGCCGCCAAAGGCAAAGATCACCGCCGAGGTGTGGAGCGGGCGCAGCCGGCCGAAATTCGTCCAGGGCAGATCGAAATTCAGCACCGGAAAGGCGAGTTGCAGCGCAATGACGAGGCCCACCAGGAAACCCGCAATGCCCCAGAACATCGCGGCTGCCGTCGCGAATTTCACGGGGCCGAAATTGTAGTTCGGCTTGCCGTTGATCTCCTGCGGCTCGGGGCCCTGGCCATGGTAGCGCCGGACGATGATCGCCCGGAAGGCCAGAACGCTCGCCAGCGCGAACACCACCATGTGGAATGCGTAGCCGCCATGGTCGGTCAGCCCCGCGATGATGAGACAGGTAACCCCGAAGAGCGCCAGCGCAAGTGCGCCGAACGATTCGCCCCCCGTCATGTTTCGAATTGCCCCTGTGGCCATGCCCTTCTCCGTCGGCTGCCTGTGGTATCGCAGCGCATATTCCGTTGAGGCGGCGGGGGGGTCCTTGATCCGCATCAACGCAAGGGATTCGACCAAGGGAGGGGGCTGCGACATTTTCGCACGATCCATGCATTGTCCGGGCCTGTCTGACAGCGTACGTTGGCTCGAACCATTGGCAGGGGGAAAAACGGCCATGGAATTGGATGATCGTTCTTTTGAGCCCAGTCTGGCGGCAAGCGGCTGCTTCGACGCCTCGGGTTGCCGAAGCGTGTGCCAGAATTGCCGCGTGCGCCTTCTTTCGGTCTGTTCCGCGCTGGATGACCACGAGATCCATGAACTCGACGCCATCATGCATCACGCATCGCTGGCACCGAAAAATACGCTTTTCTCACAGGGTGACGCTGCAACTTCGCTCTACACCATCACGGCCGGCACCCTGCGCCTGCATTACGACCTGCCGGATGGACGCCGCCAGATCGTCGGCTTCGCGATGCCGGGAGACTTTCTGGGCCTGTCGCTGGAGCCACGATTCGGTCTCACCGCCGATGCCCTGACCAAGGTGAGCCTCTGCCGGTTCGAGCGCCCGCGCTTCATGGCGCTGATGGAGCGTCATCCCAGCATGATGCGCAAGATGCACGAAGTCGCCTCGCATGAACTTGCGATTGCGCAAGAGCACATGGTGGTTCTGGGCCGCAGAAGGGCAGAGGAGCGGGTCGCCTCGTTCCTGATCAAGTGGTGGCAGCGCCTGAAGCGCATCCAGGGGCCGTCGCCGACCGTGCCGCTGCCGATGGGCCGGCAGGATATCGCCGACCATCTCGGGCTCACGATCGAGACCGTTTCGCGCACGCTCGCGCGCTGGATGCGGGAACGCATTATCCTGGATGTGCCGGATGGCGTGCGCATTCTCGATGCCGCGCGGCTCCAGGAAATGCTCGGCAATTGAAGCGCCGGCGGTCCTGAAAGGCCGGCGCTCATCGTCTGGTTGGCGGGGGCCTTAGAGCCTGACCGTTCTGATAGAATTAAATCTGGCGCTCACTCTTCTTGTTTTCGCATCCGCTTTTTCCACCAACCGGTATCCACTTGGCGGGCGGATGCTCTAGCCTGCGAAGGTGTAGGCCGTCTTGACCGTGGTGTAGAACTCACGGGCATAGGCGCCCTGTTCGCGCGGGCCGTAGCTCGAGCCTTTGCGGCCGCCGAAGGGCACGTGATAATCCACGCCGGCCGTCGGCAGGTTCACCATCACCATGCCCGCCTCGCTGTTTCGCCGATAATGCGTGGCATGCTTCAGGCTGGTGGTGCAGATGCCAGAGGAAAGGCCGAAATCCGTGTCGTTCGCCACCGCCAGGGCCTCCTCGTAATCCTTCACGCGGATCACGCTCGCGACCGGGCCGAACACTTCCTCGCGGCTGAGGCGCATCTGGTTCGTGCATTCCGTGAAGAGCGCGGGCTGGAGATAGAAGCCGGGATTCTCGCGGTTCAGCCGCTCGCCGCCCCAATGCAGCTTCGCGCCTTCCGAGCGGCCGAGCGCGATATAGCCCTCGTCGACTTCGAGCTGTTTCGCGTCGACCACCGGGCCGATATGCGTGCCGGCCTTGAGTGCATCATCCACCACGAGCGCCTGCATCCGTTCGGTGAGTGCCGCGACGAAGCGGTCGTGGATGCCCTCGGTCACGATCAGGCGCGAGGAGGCCGTGCAGCGCTGACCGGTGGAGAAGAACGCGCCATTCGCGGCGCATTCCACGGCAATCCTGAGATCGGCATCGTCGAGCACGACAAGCGGATTCTTGCCGCCCATTTCGAGCTGCACCTTCTTCATCGGCGTGGAGGCGACGCAGGAAGCCGCGATGCGCCGCCCGGTGCCGACCGAGCCCGTAAACGAGATCGCCAGAACATCGCCGTGATCGATGATCGCCTGGCCCACCACCGAGCCCTTGCCCATGACAAGGTTCAGCACGCCCCTGGGCAGCCCCGCGCGATGGAGAATGTCGCAGAGCGCCCAGGCCGAATGCGGCACGAGTTCCGCCGGCTTGATCACCACCGTGTTGCCATAGGCGAGCGCCGGCGCGAGCTTCCACGCGGGAATGGCAATCGGGAAGTTCCATGGCGTGATCATGCCGATGACACCCAAAGCCTCCCGCGTGATTTCGATGCCCACGCCGGGGCGGATGGAATTCACGACCTCGCCATTGAGGCGCAAGGCCTCGCCAGCGAAGAAGGCAAGGATCTGCCCGGCCCGGGTGGCCTCGCCAATGCCCTCGGCGAGCGTCTTGCCTTCCTCGCGGCTCAGAATGCGCCCCAGTTCGTCCTTGCGCGCCATCACCTCGTCGGAGGCGCGCTTGAGGATGTCATGCCGCTCCTGCGGATTGCTGCGCGACCAGGCGGGAAAGGCGGCTTTCGCGGCGGCAACCGCGTTGTTCACATCAGCGGCGCTGCCGCTCGCAAACTCGCCGATCACGTCATGGGTGTTCGAGGGGTTGATGTTCGGCAGCATCCGTGCGGCGCGGATGCTCTCGCCAGCGATGAAGTTCGAGAATTGCGCGGTCATGGACATTCCTCTCGGGCCGTTCGAGGCCTCGCCTCGGGATCATGCCGGATTGTTCTCGCATTCGGAGCGATTCCGCCAGTGCCTTGGCGGGGCCTCGCGCCCCTTGGCTTCGCGCCGGATGTCGCAATCGACCTGGTCTGTGAGCTCCTCGACGGATGGAGATCGAAGTTCGAGCGGCGGTCGAGCGCCTTTTCGGCCTTTACCGGGGGCAGGATTTCCCCCAGGGTCTTCCGCGTCTTCAGGCTTGAAAAGTCAAGGGCAGCACTTCTTGTCCGTTCTTCAGGGGCACCCGGCGGGTGGCCAAAGCCGGCGAGCGGCGCTAGCCTTTCGGGGAAGGTGCGGGCCGCCGGGCCTGTGCTGCGAAAGCTTTCCCGTCGAACCATCGGATTTTCATGCCTTTTGCCCATGCCCGCGATGCCGAGACCGGCCAGGAGCCTGTACGGCCCCGGCGTGTGCTCGTTCTGGGCGCGACCGGCACGATCGGGCGCGCAACGGTCGCAGCCCTCGTGGAGCGTGGCCATGAGGTGGTTTGCTTCATCCGGCCCCGTGCCGGAATTGGCGGAGCCTTGTCCGCGCAGGATCTCGCGGGACTTCTGCCCGGCGCGGCCCTGCGCTTCGGAGACGTGACCGACCCTGCCTCGCTTGCCGCCGATGGCTTTCGGGGCGAAAGCTTCGATGCGCTGGTCTCCTGCCTCGCCTCGCGCACGGGCATGGCACGGGATGCCTGGTCGATCGACCATCGCGCGCATCAACAGGTGCTCGCGATCGCGCGACAGGCAGGTGTGGGGCAGATGGTGCTGCTTTCGGCCATCTGCGTGCAGAAGCCGAAGCTGCCCTTCCAGCAGGCGAAGCTCGCTTTCGAACGCGAATTGATGGAATCCGGCCTGACCTATTCCATCGTGCGGCCCACGGCCTTCTTCAAGTCGCTGTCAGGGCAGGTGGAGCGGGTGAAGAGGGGACGGCCTTTCCTGGTCTTCGGTGATGGCCGCCTGACCGCCTGCAAACCCATCAGCGACCGCGATCTCGGCCGGTTCATCGCCGGTTGCATCGAGGATTCGAGCCGTTGGAACCGCATCCTGCCGATCGGCGGCCCCGGCGCAGCCATGACGCCGCGCGAACAGGGCGAGATGCTGTTCGACCTGATTGGGCGCCCGGCGAAGTTCCGCTCCGTGCCGCTGGGGATGATCTCGACCATCCGCGCGGTTCTCGCAGCACTCGGGGCTATCAGCGCCCGGATGGCGGACAAGGCGGAACTCGCGGGCATCGGGCATTATTATGCCAGCGAATCCATGCTCCTCTGGAACCCCGAAACCGGACGATACGAGGCCGATGCAACGCCCTCCACCGGCAGCGACACCTTGCGCGAGCACTATGCTCGTCTGATCCGGGGCGAAATCCGGGATGAACGCGGGGACCATGCCGTCTTCTGATGCCCGGCAGCGATGTCATCTGTTCGACGAGCCACTCGGGCAAAGCAGGGAACAACACCGCCATGGCGAGCTTCTGCCCGTCACGCAAAAACCGAACCGATCAGGGGCGGGGCCATCGGACGGGAAGCGAAGGGGGGGGCCCGAAGCGCTCGGCAGCATCGAGAGGTTCTGCAACGCCGTCCGCCGGCACCCGAGTCTCGGCTCACTCTGCCCGGGGTTCGAGCAGAAGGAAGGATGAGTTCACTGCCTTTCCACGGAACGGGCGGCAGGAAAACATCCCTGTCCATATGGCGGATGGGGTGTCCTCCTAACCCAAATCTTTCTGCGAATTAGTTGATCTAATTTTTCGGTATATCCCATTGATATGTCTCGATTTTATGTTCTGCCGTTATCTTTATTCGTATTATCCTGTTGCGCATGTCTCTCGCTACAAGTAGGGTTGTTCTTAGGGTTGGCATTCATTCATGGGGTTGGCTGTGGCGAGGCGGGTCAAGGAAAAGCTGAGCGTGAAGGACGTTCAGGCGGCCAGGCCGGCCGGGCGCTACTCCGACGGTGGCGGGCTCTAC
>NZ_JBJTDY010000128.1:0-3312 GCF_046092605.1 Rhabdaerophilum sp.
GGCATCCCCTTCGCCTGGGCGCATCTGAAGCTCGCAGGGCTCGCCCTCTGGCCCGTCGGCAAGATGATCGTGCCGAGCGATCAGGCGATGCGCCCGCGCCGCGTCTGACGCCCCTCGATTACTGCACGCGGCCGGCGCGGAACGCGTCGACCGTGCGCATCACGCCGCGCAGTTCCGCGAGCCCGCGCAAGCGCCCGATCAAAGGATAGCCAGGGTGAGTCTTGCGACCCACGTCTTCCAGCAATTCATGGCCATGGTCGGGCCGGAAGGGAATGCGCCAGTCTTCGCGCCCCTCATCCTTCCGCCTGTGCTGCTCGGCCAGCAGCGCCTGCATCAGCGCGACCATGTTGGTATCTCCGCCAAGGTGCTCCGCTTCCATGAAGGAGCCGTCGGCGTCCTTCGCCACGTTCCTGAGATGCGCGAAATGGATGAGCGGTGCAAACCGCCTGGCCAGCGCCGGCACATCGTTCATCGGTCCGGCCCCCAGCGAGCCCGAGCAGAAAGTGACGCCATTGGCCTGCGAGGGCACCGCACCGGTGATGAAGGCCAGATCCTTGCCATTGGAAACGATGCGCGGCAGGCCGAAGAGCGAGCGGGGCGGATCATCCGGATGCACCGCGAACCGCATTCCCAGTTCCTCCGCGAGAGGGATGACCTCGCGCAGGAAACGCGCGAAATGCGCGCGGAGTTCCTCCCGCCCGATGCCCTTGTAGCGATCGAGGATGCGGCGGAAGCCGGGAATGTCGTAGCGCTCGTAAGCGCCGGGCAGGCCTGCATTGATGTTGACGAGAAGCGCTGATTTCTCGCTCTCGCTGGCAGCATCATGCCATGTCCTGGCCTCAGCGATCAGTTCCGGCGCGTGGTCAGCCTCCGCGTTCGGGCGCTGAAGCATGAAGCAATCGAAGGCGCAGAACTTCACGGCATCGAACCGGAGGGCACGCCCGCCACCAGCGATGGGGTAGGCGAGATCGGTGCGCGTCCAGTCGAGGATCGGCATGAAATTGTAGCAGATCGTGCGGATGCCGCAGGCCGCGAGGTTCCACATCGATTGCCGGTAGGCATCGAAATGCTGGTCGAGCGGCCCTTGACCCAGCTTGATATCCTCGTGCAGCGGCAGGCTTTCCACCACGTTCCAGCGCAAGCCGAGGCCCGGCTCGGCCGCGATCAGCGCCTTCCGCTTTTCGATTTCCTCCACGCTCCAGACCACGCCATAGGGGATGTGATGGAGCGCCGTGACGATGCCGGTGGCGCCCGCCTGCCGGATTTGCGGCAGCGTGATGGGGTCGTCGGGGCCAAACCAGCGCCAGCTCTGTTCCATGGATATGCCTTCAGATGTTGGCCGTGAGGATGACCTTGACCTGCCGGCTGCGATCAAACGCAAGCCGCAGGCCCCGAGGCGCCTCGCTCAACGGCAGTTCGGCGGTGATCAGGTTTTCGACCGGCACCTTGCCTTCGGAAATCAGACGGACGGCATCCATGAATTCCGTGCCGAAGCGGAACGTGCCACGCAGGTCGATTTCCTTCGACATGACCTGATTGGCGGGAAAGGGGATGTCGCCGGAGGGTTGATTGCCAATCTGCACAACGATGCCTCCCTTTTTCGCCGCACCGATGGCCGAGGCAAGGCCCTGGGGGGAACCGCTGGCCTCGAAGACGACATCGCAGAACGCGCCCTTGCGCTTCAGCGCCTCGGGATCGGCCGAGAGATCGAAGGTTTCCTGCGCGCCAAGTTGCGCCGCGAGCGCCAGCGGAGCAGCGGCGAGATCGGCCACCGCGAGGCTTCCCGCACCGGCGGCTTTCGCGCCAAGCAGCGTGAGAAGGCCGATGGGCCCCGCCCCGATCACCAGCGTCGAGCGCCCCTTGAGGTCACCGCCGCGCTTCACCGCGTGAAGGCAGACGGCCAACGGCTCGGCGAGGGCCGCCGCGCGGAAACTCACATGGTCGGGAATGGGCACGCATTGCGCGGGGATCGCATCGAACAGCGTCGCGAAGCCGCCCTGCATATGCGGGGTCTTCGAGGCCGAGCCCATGAAGTAGATGTTCTCGCAATGGTTCTCGCGGCCCGCCTGGCAGGCCGGGCAGGTGCCGCACCAGCGCGAGGGGTTCACGGCCACGCGCTGGCCCAGTTTCAGGCCCGTCTCGGCATGGATCGCGACCACCGTCCCGGCGATCTCGTGGCCGAGAACCAGCGGCGCGGTCATCCGGAAATCGCCGGAGCGGGCGTGGCGGAAATAGTGCATGTCCGAGCCGCAGATGCCCGCGGCACCGAATTCCACGCGCACCATGCCGGAGGCGAGCGGGCCGATGTCGCGCTCGACATAGCGCAGGTCCTCGGGCCCGAAGAGGGTGGCGGCGAAGGCCGTGCTCATTTGATCATCCCGAGATAGCGCGGCAGCCACAGGCTGATATCCGGGATGAAGGTGATGAGCAGCAGGGCCGCGAAAAGCGGTGCCAGCCAGGGCAGGATCGCCATGGTCGTGCGCTCGACCGAGAGCTTCGCCACGCGGCTGAGCACGAAGAGCACCATGCCGAGCGGTGGATGCAGGAGCCCGATCATCAGGTTCAGCACCATGATCAGCCCGAAATGCACGGGATCGATGCCCATCTTCAGCACGATCGGCAGCAGGATGGGCACGAGGATGGTGATCGCCGCGATGGTGTCGAGGAAGCAGCCGACAAAGAGCATCAGCAGGTTCACGAGGATCAGGAACACCCACTTGTTGTCGGTGATCGCGAAGATCAGCCCCGACAGAGCCTGCGCCGCCTGCGATACCGTGAGGAGCCAGGCGAAGATGGAGGCGGCCGTGACGATGAACAGCACCGAAGCCGTGGTTTCAATCGTGTCGAAGGTCGCCTTCGCGAGGCTGCGCATGGTCATCGACCGATAGCGCACGAGCCCGAGGAAGAGCGACCACATGACCGCGGCCACGGCCGCTTCCGTGGGGGTGAACCAGCCCAGCACCATGCCGCCGATCAGGATGACCGGCGTCATCAGCGCCATCACGGCGGAAAACTTGAAGATGTAATCGAGCAGCAGCACCACGCCGAGTGCGCTGAAAATCGCCCCGTTCTGCGACATCCCGGCATATTCCAGCCCTATCACGGCCGCGGGGAACATGAAGACCACCGCGACCTCGATCATCGCGCCGCCGATTTTCGCGAGCGCGAAGGGCGCATCCGATCCCCAGCCCCGCATGCGGGCGAAGACCGCGACCGTCGCCATCATCAGCAGTGTCATCAGCGCGCCGGGCAGGATGCCCGCGAGGAAAAGCGAGCCGATCGAGACATTCGCCATCATCCCGTAGATGACGA
>NZ_JBJTDY010000129.1:0-18949 GCF_046092605.1 Rhabdaerophilum sp.
GAAGAGCGAGGCCGCCGGCATCTTTCCCTGCCAGAACAAGGCGGCGGTGTGGCCCATCTCCACCGTGCCGGTGGAGACGGCAGCGAGCACGTTCAGCGCCGGCACGATCTCGCCGGCCGCGAAGAGCTGCACCTCCAGGGCACCGCCGCTCATGGCGGTGATGCGCCTCGCGAGCCGGGCGGCCGTGACTCCCGGTCCGACGAGATTCTTCCCCCAGCTCGTGACCATGCGCCAGCGGCGTGGCGCATCGGCGCGCGCAATCGCGGAGGGCGCAAGGCTCGCGGCCCCGGCAAGCGCGAGGCGGCGGGTAACGGCCATGGCAAACTCCTGAAATCAGCGCGCCCGGAGGGCATGAAAATGATGGACCGGCCCGTTGCCGTGCCCGAGGCCGAGCTCGCGGCCCGCAACCAGAGCCGCGGTGAGATAGGTCTTGGCCTCTCCAATCGCCTCTTCCATCGGCTGGCCCCTGGCGAGGCCGGCCGTGATCGCCGCCGAGAGCGTGCAGCCCGTGCCATGGGTATGGCGCGTCTTCACGCGCAAGGCGGAGAAGAGGCGCGAGCCTTCATCGCTCACCAGCAGGTCCGTCGCCTCCGGCCCCTCCGAATGTCCGCCCTTCATCAGCACCGCGCGCGCGCCCATGGCGCGGATCGCCTCCCCCTGCCGCTGCATGGCGTCGAGATCCTGCGCGATTGGCGCATGGGTGAGCGCGTCTGCTTCCGCGAGATTGGGCGTGACGAGAGCCGCGCGCGGGAAGAGCTTTTTCACCATCACCATGACGGCCTCTGGCCGGATGAGGGGATCCCCGGAGGTCGCGATCATCACGGGATCGACGACGAGCGGGAGATCGGGCGCCTCGGCCAGGGCCTCCGCCACAGCCGTGATGATCTCGGCGGAATGGAGCATGCCGGTCTTCGCCGCGCCGACACGGAAATCCGTGAGCACGGCCGCGATCTGCGCCGCCACGAAATCCGGCGGCGGAGCGTGCACGGCGCAAACGCCCAGCGTATTCTGCGCCGTGAGTGCCGTGAGCGCGCTGGTGCCGAACACGCCCAAGGCCGAGAAGGTTTTCAGATCCGCCTGAATGCCGGCGCCGCCGCCGGAATCCGAGCCCGCAATCGTGAGCGCGACGGGGATCATGCCGCCCTCCTCAGAACGGGCAGGAAGGCTTTCGCCGCCCTGCACGGATCCTCGCCCGCGAAAAGCGCGCCGATCACCGCGACGCCATCCGCGCCCGCTTCCATGAGCGAGCCCGCATTCTCGACCGTGATACCCGCGATGGCGCCGACCGGGAGATGGCCGAGCAATTCCCGCGCCTCGGCGCGCAGGGCCCGGAAGCCATGAATTCCCAAGGGCGGATCGGGGTTGTCCTTGTGGCTTGTCGCGAAAACGCCGCCGATGCAGACATAATCGACGGGCTGACCGCGCAGGGCGAGCAGATCGTCGCGGCCCTTCACGGTCGCGCCGATGATCGCTTGCGGGCCGAGAAGCGCGCGGGCATCCGCCGGGTGCATGTCCTCGCGTCCGAGATGCACGCCCTGCGCGCCGCTGGCGAGGGCGACATCCACGCGATCATTGATGAGCAGCGGCACATTCGTGCCCGAAAGCGCTGCGACGATGCCCCGCGCTTCGGCAATCATCGCGCGGGTAACCGCCTCCTTCGCGCGATACTGGATGATGGTCGTGCCGCCATCGGCCGCCGCACGCGCGAGGCGCGCGAGGCTGCGGCCCCTCGCGATCTGCGGATCCACGATGCCATAGAGGGTGATGTCCGGAGCCATGTCATCCTTCCGAAAAACGGGCGAGGGAATCGAGAAGAAGCGGCACGAAGGTGCCGGGGCCCTGCGCGGCCGCGCCGGCCTCGGCTGCGGCGTGTCGCAAGGCTGTCAGCGCGGCGGCCGCGGCGCGCGCCGGCTCAGGCTCGACGCTCGCGAAAGCCGCGATCACCGCGCCCGCAAGGCAACCCGAGCCCGAGAACCGCGCCATGAGCGGGTGGCCGCCCGTGATCTCGCAGGCGGCGCTGCCCTCGACATGATCGGTCCCGCCGGTGGTGACGAGAACCGTCCCGGCCGGAAACGCGCCGCGCAAGGCGGCCATCTCTGCCGCATTCCCCTTCACGAGGAGACGCGGGAAAGGCGAAAACCGTTCCGCCAGTTCACGACGGAAGGGCACGCGATCGGCCATCACGGGGTCGAGCACGACGGGCGTCGCCAAAGCCGCGCCCCCCGCGAGAAGCGCCTCGATCGCCGCCTCGCGCGCGGGTTCGAGCATGCCGAGATTGACGAGAACGGCATCCGCGCCGCGCGCGAGCGCGAGGATGTCGCGGGGATGCGCGGACATCGACGGCTCGGCCCCCAGCGCCACGAGCGCATTTGCACTCACGGCCTGCGCCACCGGATTGGTGAGCACATGAATGCGAGGCCGGCGCATGGCCACGGCGCGGGCCAAAGCGCGGGCCAGGCGCCGCGCCTCATCAAGCGGAAACGGCGTCATCGGCACCGGCAGGCAAGAAGCAGTGGAGGAAATCTTGTCACGAAACACGGCTCCGTCCCTTCGCCGGCATGACCCGGATCAGGTTCAAAGAGTGCTCAGGTCCATTCCCCTGATCTCAGCCGCCGGTTGCGACACCCCTCGGAATGCGCAGCAAGAATGGTCAGCCGGGCCGGGATGTCAACCGGCTTCGGGCGTTTTCCCAATCGCCGCTTTGCGGTCGATCCGGCTGAAGCCCGTGTCGCGAGCGCCGTAATGTGCGACCGCCTCGGGCTTGATGCCGCTGATCGTATGATGCGGGTGCTCGGGGCCGACGAAGATCTCGGGCAGCACCGTGTGCGGCACGATTCCGCCGCGAAAGGCCGCGCCGTATTTGCCGAGTTCGGGATCGGCTTGTTTCGTCTCGTCATAGCCCACGAGTTCGCCATAGCCTCCGCCCATGGCGAGGCCGGCGCTTTCCTCATCCGGCTCGAAGCCGAGATGCAGGAAGGTGCCAAGGCCGAAAACGCCAAAGCACTTCTGCGCCCCGCCCCGCCAGGCAATGGCCGCCAGAACCACATCCTCGCCCACGGCCAGCGCGGCGAAGGCCGGGAAGGCCAGCGCCTCCTCCATCACCGCGCGGCTCACCCAGAGCATCTTTTCCTTGAAGGGCATGATTGGCCCGGCGGAATCGATGAAGGGCCAGTATTCCACCACCCGCGCCGGGCCGAGCTTGAGGGAATAGGCACGATCTCCCTTCTGCAGGAACAGGCGAGCCGTGTCGCGGAGATTGGCATCGACCTGAGCATCCGCGCGATAGAGGCTGTCATCATCCATCAGCATAGCGAGCCGATAATCGACCCGCGCATGCATCGCATCGGCCGCGGCCACGAAGACCTCGCCAATGCAGGAATGGGGGCGCTCGGCCTCGCAAAGGATAAGCCGCCCGGCCTCGATGGCCGCCGCATGACGCTGCCTCAGCCCATCGAGATAGGCGCCGGAATAGTTCTGCGCGTAGATGAAGGCGCAGGCGCTGAGATCGCCTGCTTCCAGAGCCGGCATGTATGAACGGTCAAGATCATCGATCAGCCGGGCGAGAAGGCTTTCCCGCCCGCGACTATAGATGAGGATCGCGATATCGCGCTTCAAGCCGAAAGGCCGGCCGCGAGGCTCGGCAGATCCAGCGGGCGAAAGCCGTAATGTTTCAGCCAGCGGATATCCGCCTCGAAGAACGGGCGCAGATCCGGCATGCCGTATTTCAGCATGGCGATCCGGTCGATGCCCATGCCCCAGGCATAGCCCTGCACGGCATCGGGATCGAGCCCGCAATTCTTCAGCACATTGGGGTGCACCATGCCGCAGCCCAGGATTTCCAGCCAATCCTCGCCCTCGCCGAAGCGGATCTCGCCACCCTTGCGCGAGCACTGGATATCCACCTCCATCGACGGCTCGGTGAAGGGGAAGAACGAGGGGCGGAAGCGCATCTTCACATGCGGCACCTCGAAGAAAGCCTTGCAGAACTCTTCCAGCACCCATTTCAGCTGGCCGAGATTGGCCTCCCTGTCGATCACCAACCCCTCGACCTGATGGAACATCGGGGTATGGGTCTGGTCGGAATCGCAGCGATAGGTGCGGCCGGGGCAGATCACCCGGATCGGCGGCTTCTCCCGCAGCATCGTCCGCACCTGCACGGGTGAGGTATGTGTGCGCAGCAATTTCCGCTCGCCCTTCTGATCGGCTGCGAAGAAGAAGGTGTCGTGCATCTCCCGCGCGGGGTGGCCCAGGGGGAAGTTCAGCTTGGTGAAGTTGTAGTCGTCGCTTTCGATGTCCGGGCCTTCGGCAACCGCGAAGCCGAGATCGGCGAAGATGGCCGTGAGCTCGTCCATCACCTGGCTGATGGGGTGAATGCGTCCGGCCTCGAGCCCGCCTTCGCGCACCGGCAGCGTGACATCGGCACGCTCGGCGGCAAGGCGCGCATCAAGCGCGGCATCTTTCAGGGTGATGCGTCGGGTGCCGAGCGCTTCCGTCACGCGGTCCTTCACGGCATTGATGGTGGCGCCGAAGCTCTTGCGATCCTCAGGCGCGAGACTGCCGAGCGTTGCGAGCAGGCCGGAGATCGAGCCCTTCTTGCCCAGCGCCTTCACACGCAGGGCTTCAAGCGCCTCTTCATTCGCGGCCTGGGCGATCTCGCCCATCAGTTCCGTTTCAAGTTGCGCCAGATCAGACATGGTGACCCCGTTCCGTTGCTGGGGATGCTTCTGATTGCCGGATCGCCGCCCGTCAAGCGCGAGAGCAGGCCAAAACAAAAAGGGCCCGCCGAAGCGGGCCCTTGGAAACCGGAGGGGCCTGGATCAGAATGCGTAGGCGAGTTTCAGGCGAGCCTGATGAAGCGGGAAGACCAGCGTGCCGAGGTTCCTGTTCGGACCAGACTTGTCGTTGCCATAGACCTGATAGGCCCAGGTGCCGTTGAGCGTAAACTTGTCGTTGATCGCCCAGAAGAAGGTCGGACCAATATAGGCGGCGGTGGCGCGGAAGCCGCCATCCATCCACATGCCAGTCTTGGCAACCTGAAAGCTCGCTTCCGCACCGAAATAGAAGGAATCGATGACCGGCGAGGTCAGCGCACCACGAACATTGAACTGCGACAGGTTGCGGAAGCCCGGGAGCGTGTTCGTATAGGCGGCCTGGAAAAGTTCGAGGTTGAGCGCGCCGAAGAGCTTGCCCTTCACGATCTCGCCATCCGCAAGCAGGCGGTAGGAGTTGCCGAACACCGAGTCCCGGCCACCATAGATCGAGAAGCCGTTGTAGCGCCCGATATTCGGGCTGACGGCCAGCGTCAGGCCCAGGCCATGCGTGGCGCGACCGAGGAGCTTGTACTTCATCTCAACGCCGCCGCCGAGCATGGTGCCCTGGCGCTCAACGCCACCATACGGCTTGTAGCCGGCAATGTTGTAGAAGGCATAGGGACCGACTTCGAGGCAAGGCAGGAACGAACCCGAGACCTGAAGCGTGCCGGTATAGCCATAGGCGCGGCCACCACGGCCACCCGCAACATAAGTGTTGTCGAGCGCGATGCCCCAGGCGCCGAGATCGGCGACATCCGAACCGGTTGCGAAACCGAAGACATCCGCCGGAAGACCTTTGGTCTCCTTGCAGGCGGCGGAATCCACCGGAGCAACAGGGCTCGGCTTCTTCGCTCCGATATCGGCTGCGAAAGCGCCGGTGGCGGCAAAGAGTGCCGTCGCGAAAAGAGCGGGACGAAACATGGGGATGCTCCTTGCTTTAATATCCCCACCACGGGAACGCCGCGATGGTTAACAAGTCAAACACGAAGCATGCCGATTCCGCATATCATCGAGACGCGTTGCCCATTTGCCACATAATTTCCTTTTAAAGAATTGATAAATCGCAATAATTGGGCAAAAATGCCTATTTTTTTTGCCCGTTGATTACAATTTTTGCGTGGTGTTTTGGTCTGCATACAACCGAATTCTCAGCCGATTCGAGCGTCCTGAGCCGGTAGTTCCGGCGAGGTATCCGACTGCAGCAGGAGAGCGCAGCTTACAGCGAGCAACAAAAAAGCGGCCCCGCGAAGGGCCGCCATTTCAGTTCCGAAGGCTGCGGCAAATGCCTCAGGCCGCAGCCGGCAGCGCGCCCTTCGCCTTCTCGACGATGGCCTTGAAGGCCTCCGGCTCATGGATGGCGAGTTCGGAGAGCACCTTGCGATCCACCTCGACGCCCGCCTTCGCAAGGCCATCGATGAAGCGGCTGTAGGTCAGGCCGAATTCCCGCACGGCGGCGTTGATACGCTGGATCCAGAGCGCGCGGAAGGTGCGCTTCTTGGTGCGACGGTCACGCGTCGCATATTGCATCGCGCGATCGACAGCGGCCTTCGCGGTGCGGATGGTGTTCTTGCGGCGGCCATAGAAGCCCTTGGCGGCCTTGTAGGTTTTCTTGTGCTTGGCGTGAGACGTCACGCCCCTCTTCACACGAGACATATCAAAATCCTCTGTTTGGCTGATCGTTTTCTCAACCGAGAGCGCGCGGCGCTCTGATTTCTGATCTGGGTCGCATTTGCTTCACGCGAACCGGGGTCCACTTCGCTTGCAAATGCTCCCGTTAGCCGTTCGGGAGGAAGTACTTCTTGATGTTGTCGCCGTCGGTCTTGAACAGGACGGCCGTGCCGCGATGCTCGCGGATCTGCTTGGTCGAGCGCTTGATCATGCCATGGCGCTTGCCGGACTGGGCGTATTTCACCTTGCCGGTGCCCGTGATCTTGAAGCGCTTCTTGGCGCCGGATTTGGTCTTCAGCTTGGGCATTTCGCTTTCTCCGCTTCTTCTGGAGGTTCTTCTGGAGGCACCCCTCCGGCAAGCCGGAATTCGGGACGCATGAAAGAACCGCCACGGCAGCCCTTACCGGCCGGGCGGTTCGAATGAAGCCGCGTGCTTAAGCCAGCGCGCCCGAAAGTTCAAGCGAAAACAGGGCCGCAAGCCCTGCTTCAGCCCCCGCCTCACTTGGGCGCGAGCACCATCACCACCTGGCGGCCCTCGAAGCTCGGCTCCTGCTCCACCTTGGCGATGTCCACGATATCCTGCTTCACCCGGTCCAGCACCTTCATGCCGATATCCTGGTGGGCCATTTCGCGGCCGCGGAAGCGCAGGGTGATCTTCACCTTGTTGCCTTCCTCGAAGAAGCCCTTCATCGCCTTCATCTTCACGCCGTAATCGTGGTCGTCGATGGCCGGGCGAAGCTTGATCTCCTTGATTTCAATCACTTTCTGCTTCTTGCGCGCCTCGGCGGCCTTCTTCTGCTCCTGGAAGCGGAAGCGGCCGTAATCCATGATCTTGCAGACCGGGGGCGTGGCGTTCGGGGCGACCTCGACCAAATCGAGCCCCTGTTCCTCGGCGATCTGGATGGCATCAAAGACGTTCAGAACGCCCTTGTTCGAGCCGTCGGCGTCAATCACCTGCACTTCGCGCACGCGGATATCGCGATTGATTCTTGGACCGTCCTTTGCGGGGACGGGAGCGGTTCTCATGGGCCTGCGAATGGGTCTTCTCCTGGGTCTGTTGCAACAAGTCGCGCCATGACAGGCGCGCATCCGGAAAGGGATCGCGATTCCATGCCACCAAATTCTCCGGAATGCATGCGAAATTCGGTGTGTTTGCCCGTTTTGTCAACGGTTCCCGCGATCCGCGAGCAGCGCCGAATAGCAATCGAGCGTTTCGCTCACCATCCGTTCCAGCGAGAAGCGCGCCATGACATGCGTGCGGGCGCGATCCGCGAGTTGCTGGAAGGCGCTGGGCATCAGGTCGATGGCCTCGGCAATGGCATCGGCGAGTTCTTCCGGGTTGTCGGGCGCAACACGCCAGCCCGTGCGCTGGTCGGGCCGGACGTGCGGGGGCGCGAGCACCGTTTCGGGCACGGCGCCGAGGTTCGAGACCACCACCGGCACGCCCATCGCCTGCGCTTCCACCGCCACCCTGCCGAAGGCTTCCGGGGCAGTGGAGGGCACCGCGACCAAAGCGGAGGCCGCAAGCGCCGCCGGCATGTCCGAGACATGCCCCACGCGGCGCACCACGCCGCCCAGCTGGTTCTCGCTGATCAGCTGGTCGATCTCCCTGACATACCCGTCCCGGCCCTGCGGATCGCCCGCGAGGATGAAGACGAGATCGCGATAGCCCCGCTCGCGCAGCACCTGAGCCGCGCGGATCAGCACCATCTGCCCCTTCCAGGGCGTGAGGCGCCCCGCGAGCAGCACCACGCGCTCCTCCGGAGCGACCAGCCAGCCGCGGCGGATCTTCTCGATGCGCGCGGGCGAGACCCTGTCTGGCGAAAAGGTCTCGAAATTAGTGCCGCGATGGATGACGCGCAGGCATGTGGGATTCATGCGGAACTGGGCCTGGATGCGCTCGGCCGTGAAATGCGAATTGGCGATCACCACCTCGCCGCGCGCCATCACCGAATTGTAGAGCAGCTTCGGCGCGGAAAGACCCGAATAGGCACCATGATAGGTCGTCATGAAGCCCGTGCCGGTAAGGCGGCAGGCGGCCAGCGCCACCCAGGCCGGGGCGCGCGAGCGGGCATGAACCAGATCAACCTTCTCCGCTTTCAGAATCTGCGCGAGCCTGCCGACATTCAGCGCCATCGCGAGCGGGTTTTTCGTGGCGGCCGGGAAGGGAATCCACAATCCGCCCTTGGCCTGCAATTCGCCCACCAGCCGCCCGCCCTCGGTCGCCACAAGTGATCGCGCGCCGGCCTGCGCGATTCCCTCGGCGATATCGATCGTCGTGCGTTCGGCGCCCCCCGCATCCAGCATGGGGATGATCTGGAGAATCGTCTTGCCTGAAAGGGGCTGAACCATCTGTTGCGAAAACACCATCCGGGGGCTTCAACCGCACAAGCGAATATGACAGGTAGACAAGGCCGCATGGGCGAAGCAGCGGCAAGGGAGCAATAGAGCCATGAGCGTGGAGACGCAATTGCTCGGACTGCCGGTCGATGCCCGTCGACAGCTTCCGGCCCGCCAACTCGCCTATCGCAAGCGCGCCGGTGATGCCCCAGCCGTCATCTGGCTCGGCGGCTTCCGCTCGGACATGACCTCCACCAAGGCGACTGCGCTGGATGAGGCCTGCGCGGCCAATGGCCGCGCGATGCTGCGCTTCGATTACTACGCGCATGGCGAAAGCGCGGGCGATTTCCACGCCGCCAATCTCTCGATCTGGCTCGATGATGCGCTGGAGATGATCCGCCGCTTCGGCGGCCCCGCGCCGGTTCTGGTTGGCTCCTCCATGGGCGGCTGGATCGCGCTGCTGGCGACCGCGCGCCTGAAGGCGGAGGGACGTGCGCCTTCGGGCCTCGTGCTCATCGCTCCGGCGGTGGATTTCACAGAACGCCTGATGTGGGCACGTTTTCCGGAGGAGATCCGCCAGAACATCCTGAAGGATGGCGTCTGGTATCGCCCCTCGGCCTATTCGCCAGAGCCCTACCCCATCACACGAAGCCTGATCGAGGATGCGCGCCAGCACCTGATCCTGGACCATCCAATCCATGTCGGTGTGCCGATCCACATCCTGCAGGGCGCGAAGGACCCGGATGTGCCGATCCAGTATGTCGATCAATTCGTGAGTTCGTTGTCGAAGGATGATGTGCGCATGACCATCATCCCTGATGGCGATCACCGCCTTTCGCGTCCCGAGGATATCGCGACGCTCGTGCGCATCACGCGCGAGTTGGTCCAAAGCCTGCGAGCCGCGAGCTGAAATGGCGCGCGGCCGGCCGTTGCGCGGTCAGTGCAGGGCGGAAAGGGTCAGCTTTTGATCCCAGGCGCCGGAGAGCACCGCATCGCGGGTATCGGCGAGGATCAGCGGCGTGCCATCCGCCCCGAACAGCGCGAAAAGCTCCACGGAGGGGTGCAGCTCGGCGGTCTGGGGGAAAAGCTTGCGCAGGTCGCCTGCCCGGAATTTGCGCAGGTAGGCTGTTTCGCCATCCCCCATCGCCATCAGTTCCTCCAGCGCCCGGTGGCTGTCATTCACCGGCGAGCCTCCCGAAGCCAGAACGGCCGGGCGCCCGGGGGCGGACTTGGTCGTCGAGGATCTCTTCATGGCCATGATGACCTCCATTTCTCACATGAAACGCCCGAAGGCGTTGACGAACTCTTGCATAAGCCGTGCCGCGACGCGGCCGGGGTTTTTCCCGCCGCCCGCTTGGGCAACAGGGTTAACGAAGGGCAACCGGGAAGAAGGCGTCAGTCGCGGGCCTGGATATCGATCCGACGGATGATCCGCTCGGGCTCCGGGCGGGCGAGATCGACCGAAAGAAGGCCGTTCTGAAGCTCCGCGCCGGCCACTTCCATGC
The DNA here is from genome assembly GCF_046092605.1 of Rhabdaerophilum sp. Taxonomy (NCBI): domain Bacteria; kingdom Pseudomonadati; phylum Pseudomonadota; class Alphaproteobacteria; order Hyphomicrobiales; family Rhabdaerophilaceae; genus Rhabdaerophilum; species Rhabdaerophilum sp. The sequence continues at coordinate 10,325 of NZ_JBJTDY010000129.1, forward strand.
CATCGGCGAGCAGGAAGACCCGCTGGAACTGGCGCGCGGCAATGCCGCGATGGAGATATTGCCGGCTCTTGTCATCCAGCTGGCGGCCGCGGATGATCAACTGGTTTTCCTCCAGCGTGATATCGAGTTCCTCGCGCGTGAAGCCGGCGACCGCGAGCGTGATGCGATAGCGTTCCGGGCGATTGTCATCGCGCTCGATCCGTTCGATATTATAGGGAGGGTAGCCGTCAGAAGCCGCCTTGGCGAGGCGGTCCATCGTCCGCTCGATTTCATCGAAGCCGAGCAGGAACGGCGCAGAGAGATTGAGAACGCGGGACATGCGAGGCGAGCCCTCCAGACGAAGCGGCCGGTGTTCTGCGTCACCCGTTGCGGCGTGACGCTCCCGAATATGGGGGTGGTTTTCCGCCCGTGCAAGAGGAACCCGGAATGAGCGAAGACAACGCGATCACCGCCGAGAAGGCCGCCTTGCGACAGGCACAGATGAACAAACGCGATGCCATCCCTGCGCCCATGCGCCTGCTTGCCGGCCATGCCGTGATGGGCGAGCCCTATTGGTCGATTCTCGGCGCCAATCTGCCGAAGCCGGGCGGGGTGATCGCGACCTATGTGGCAATGCGCTCCGAATTCGATCCCGGCCTCCTGGTGATGCGGCTCGTCAATCTCGGATACCGGATTGCCGTGCCGCGCATCACGAGGGAGGGGCTTGCCTTCCACCAGGTGAAGAATGCGGCGGAGCTGGAGGAAGGCCCCTTCGGCACCCGCCAGCCCAAGGCCTCGGCGCCCATCCTGAAGCCGGATCTCTTCCTCGCGCCGCTTCTCGCCTTCGATGATGAGGGCTACAGGCTCGGCTATGGGAAGGCCTATTACGATCGCGCCTTTGCCGCGCACCCCCAGGCGAAGCGCGTGGGCCTCGCCTTCGCCGCCCAGCGCATGGATCGCGTGCCCCGCGAGGCGCATGATGTTCCGCTCCATGCCGTGCTGGCGGTGGAGACCTGAGATTCAGCCCAAGCCAAGCTTCCACCACTTCTTCTTCGGAGTGTTCGACGCGATTTCCTCCGGACCCGGAGGGGCGACTTCCGCCGCGAAACGCTCGAAGAATTCGCCCGCGAGTTTCTTGGCGGTGGCGTCGATCAGCCGCGAGCCGAGTTGCGCGATCTTGCCGCCGACTTCTGCACGCACGGTGTAGTGCAGGATTGTTTCCTCGCCATCGGCCTCAAGGCGCACATCCGCGCCGCCGCGCGCGTGGCCGGCGGCGCCGCCCTGCCCTTCACCGCTGATCGTATAGCCATTGGGCGGATCGATATTCGAGAGCGTGACCTTGCCCGAGAACGAGGCCTTCACCGGGCCGATCTTCAGCGTGACCTGCGCCGCGAGTTCGTTGTCTCCGGTCTTCTCGACCGAATCGCAACCGGGGATCGCTGCCTTCAGCACTTCGGGATCATTGAGCGCGGCCCAGACTACCTCGCGAGGCGCGGCGATCCTGCGGCTGTCCTGCATGTCCATGGCGCACTCCCCCTGATTTCCCCGCGATGAAGGACTGCCTGCACGCGGCCGTCAAGAGAGAGAAAAGGCGGAATCCCGTCCCGGCGCCCGCCTTGCGAGGATGCAGCCGCCACAGCCGGCTTATCTGGGCTTGCCGTCCGGCCCGAAGGTCTTGAGATAGGCGATGAGGTCCGCGATGCGCCTGTCGTCCTTCAGGCCGGCATAGGCCATCTTGTTGCCCGGCATGCTCGCCTTCGGATCCTTGATATAGGCCGCGAAATTCGTCTCGTCCCAGATGATGCCCGAATTCTTGTTGGCTTCCGAATAATTGTAGCCGGGCACCGTGCCGGCCTTGCGGCCAAAAAGGCCGTTCAGCACCGGCCCCGCGCCATTCCGGGCGGTCTCGCCCACCTGGTGGCAGGCACGGCATTGGTTGAAGACACTCTTGCCGGCTTCCGCATCCTGCGCGAAAGCAGAGGCGGCAGGCAGGGCCAATAAGGCGGAAAGGGCAACGGCACGAAGCATCGCGATCCTCGTCATGAAAATTTTCCCATCCGAAGATACCGGTTTCCGCCATCGGCACAAGCGGACGAGGAAAGGATTATCGCCGCAGCCTTCACGGGGGTGACAGGTCAAGTCCCTGGTCCCAACTGGGCACGGGACCATAAAGCTCCGCCAGGAAATCAATGAAGACCCGCGTGCGTTGCGGCAGATGCCGCCGCGAGGGATAGATGGCATGAATGGCGACGCGCTGCCCGCCGCGATAGCGCGGCAGGATCTGCACCAACTGGCCCGACTTGAGTTCGGGCCCGACATCCCACGTGGACCGGAGTGCAATGCCGAGGCCGGCCAGCACCGCCTCGCGGATCACTTCGGAGGAGTTCGTCACCACAATCGAAGGCACCGGCACGGTCACCGGTCCCTCCGGACCTTCCAGCCGCCAATGGTCGGTATTGTGCACAAGAAGTTTGTGACCCGCAAGGTCCGAGAGGACCTGCGGCGTGCCGTTGCGGGCGAGATAGGCCGGCGAGGCACAGAGCAGGCGATGGTTCGGCGCGAGCTTGCGGGCAACAAGGCTCGTATCGCCGAGATCGGCGATGCGCAAAGCCACATCGAAGCCGTCGCCCACGACATCGACGAAGGAATCCGACAGGGAGAGATCGACGGAGATTTCCGGATACTTCTCGAGAAAGCGAACGAGATGCGGGGCGACATGCAGGCGCCCGAACGTGGACGGCGCGGAAATGCGCAGGGGCCCGCGCGCCACATGGGCGCGCTGGGAAACCCAGGCCTCCGCCTCATCCACCGAGCCGAGGATCGCGACAACCCGCTCTTGGAAGCCACGCCCCGAATCGGTCAGCACGATCTGCCGCGTGGTGCGCTGGAGCAGACGCGTGCCGAGCCGCTCTTCCAGGCGCTTGATGCGCTTGGAAATGACCGGCGGGGACAGGCCCAGTTCGCGCGCCGCCTGCGACATCGAGCCCGTGGAGGCGACGCGCGCGAAGATTTCGAGATCGCCCAGCCGGTCCATGTTGCCCCGCCCATCCGGCGCAGCGCAGGCTGCCGCCTTTTGTCCATGGCGACAATTTAGGGCATTCATGCAGATTTGGAACAGAACCCATGTGTCACCATTGGTGCTGTCAGACGGCATCGGATGAACTATGATGAAGAAGGGTCCGTCCATGGGGCCGGCATCGTGCAAGGGAGGTCCGATGACTGCGATTCCATTCCCCGAACCAAGGGCGGACGTGCTCGCGCGCCGCGATTTCCTGATCGCGGGACTGTCCGGTCTGGTGCCGCCCGCCTGCCTCGTGACCAGCGAGGATGAGCGCCGCGCCTTCGAGACGGATGCCTTCACCGCCTATCGGCGCGTGCCGCTCGCCGTGGTGCTGCCCGAAACGACCGCCGAGGTCTCGGCCGTCCTCGCCTTCTGCCACCAGCATCGGGTGCCGGTCGTGCCACGCGGCGCGGGCACCTCGCTCTGCGGCGGTGCTATTCCGCAGGAGGACGCCGTGGTGATCGGACTCTCCAAGATGAGCCGAATCCTCGAGGTGAACTACCAGGATCGCCTCGCGAGGGTCCAGGCTGGAGTGACGAATCTCGCCATCACCCATGCCGTCTCTGCGGATGGCTTCTTCTATGCGCCCGACCCTTCGAGCCAACTTGCCTGCACCATCGGCGGCAATATCGGCATGAATTCCGGCGGCGCGCACTGCCTGAAATATGGAGTGACCACCAACAACATTCTCGGCGTCACGCTCGTGCTGGTCGATGGCACGGTGATCGAGATCGGCGGCGAGGCCATGGATGCGCCGGGCTACGACCTGCTTGGGCTCGTCTGCGGCTCGGAAGGCCAGCTCGGCATCATGACCGAAGCGATTGTGCGCATTCTCCCCGCCGCGGAAGGCGCGCGCCCCGTGCTCTTCGGCTTCGGGACGAGCGAGGAGGCAGGAAAGGCGGTCGCGGCGATCATCGGGGCGGGCATCGTGCCGGTCGCCATGGAATTCATGGACAAGCCGGCGATCGACATCTGCGAGGCTTTCGCCAAGGCGGGCTACCCCATGGATGTGGAAGCCCTGCTCATCATCGAGGTCGAAGGCTCGGATGCGGAGATGGACGCCACGCTTGCGAAGATTGTGGAGATTGCCAGGAAGCACGGCGTGAAACGCGTGAAGGAATCGAAATCCGCGATGGAAACCGCGGCGATCTGGAAGGGCCGGAAATCCGCCTTCGGCGCCACGGGCCGCATCGCCGATTACATCTGCATGGATGGCACCATCCCCACCGGTCAACTGCCCTATGTGCTTCGCCGGATTGATGAGATCGTGAAGCATTACGGCCTGCGCGTCGCGAATGTGTTCCATGCGGGTGATGGCAACCTGCATCCGCTGATCCTCTATAACGTGAACGACCCCGCCGAGGCCATGAAGGCGGAGGAAGCGGGTAACGACATCCTGAAGCTTTGCGTGGAAGTCGGCGGCTGCCTCACCGGCGAGCATGGCGTGGGAATCGAGAAGCGCGACCTGATGCGCCACCAGTTCAAGCCGCCTGAACTCGATCAGCAGATGCGCGTGCGCGCGGCCTTCGATGCCGGCTGGCTTCTCAACCCCGCCAAGGTTTTCCCGCTGGAGGGACGTGTCTGATGACCATGCTTCGACGGCCACAGAGCGAGGATGAACTCGCGGGAATCGTGCGCGAGGCGGCGGGAATCGTGCACGAGGCGGAAGGTCTCGGCGCATCGCTGAATGTGCAGGGCGGGGGCACGCGCGCCGGCCTCGGGCGCCCCGGAAACAACGCTGTCACGATCTCCACGGCCGACCTTTCGGGCGTGACGCTCTATGAGCCTGCGGAGATGGTGATCTCGGCACGCGCCGGCACACCCTTGTGCGTGGTGGAAGAAACCCTCGCCGAAAAGGGCCAGATGCTGCCCTTCGAACCGATGGACCATCGCGCCATCTATGGCACGAGTGGCGAGCCGACCATCGGCGGCGTGGTGGCGGCCAATGTCTCCGGCCCGCGTCGCGTCGTGGTCGGGGCCTGCCGCGATCATCTCATCGGCGTGCGTTTCGTGAACGGACGCGGCGAGATCATCCGTTCCGGCGGCCGCGTGATGAAGAATGTCACGGGCCTCGACCTCGTGAAGCTGCAGGCCGGGGCGCATGGCACGCTCGGCATTCTCACGGAAGTCACCTTCAAGGTGCTGCCGCGCCCCGAAGCAACTGCGACAATGCTTTTCGAAGGGCTTTCGGAAGCCGATGCCGTGGCCGCGATGTCGGCCGCGCTCGGCTCGCCCTTCGAGGTGACCGGCGCGGCGCATCTCCCGGCAGGGATAGGAGCGGAGAGGGCGCGCACGCTGCTGCGCTTCGAGAATTTTCCGGCCTCGATCGATTATCGGTTCCCCGCCCTGGCCGAGAGGCTCCAGCGTTTCGGCACGCCAAAGCGGATCGACAGGGCGGAATCCGAACAGATCTGGGTCGCGATCCGCGATTGCAGACTGCTCGCCGCGCCGCGCGACACAGCACTCTGGCGCATCTCCGTGAAGCCGTCGCACGCGCCGGGGCTGGCGCAAGCCTTGCGCGAGGCCAGCTCCGGAGCGAGGCTCTTCCTCGATTGGGGCGGCGGCCTCCTCTGGCTCGCGACGCCCGCAAGCGGCGATGCCGGTGCGAGCGCCATCCGCGCCGCGCTTGGCGGAAAGGGGCATGCGACGCTTGTCCGCGCCCCCGATTCCATTCGCGCCGCCGTGCCGGTCTTCCAGCCGGAACCCGCGCCGGTGGCGGCACTTTCGGCGCGGATCAAGGCGAGCTTCGATCCCGCCGGATTGATCAATCCCGGCCGCATGCACGCGAGCTGTTGAGGGTTGCCATGCAAACCAGTTTTTCGCTCGCGGCACTCGCCGATCCCGCCATGCAGGCCTCGGAGAAGATCCTCCGGACCTGCGTCCATTGCGGTTTCTGCACCGCCACCTGCCCGACCTATCTCGAACTCGGCGATGAACTCGATAGCCCGCGCGGGCGCATCTATCTCATCAAGAAGATGTTCGAGAGCGGCGAGCCCGCCACGAAAGAGGTGGTGACCCATATCGATCGCTGCCTTTCCTGCCTCTCCTGCATGACGACCTGCCCCTCCGGCGTGCATTACCTGCACCTCGTGGACCATGCCCGCGCGCATATCGAGAAGACCTACAGGCGCCCGTGGAACGAGCGCCTGATGCGCGGCATCCTGGCGCATGTGCTGCCCTACCCCAACCGCTTCCGCCTGGCGCTGCTGGCTTCGGCGATTGCGAAACCCTTCCGGCCCATCGTCGAGAAGCTGCCGGTGGTGGGCAAGCAGATGGGCGCGATGCTCGGCCTCGCGCCTTCCTCCCCCCCTTCGCGCTCCGCGATGGACGGCCCGGCCGTGTTCGCGCCGAAAACCGCGCGCAAGGGTCGCGTGGCGATGCTCTCGGGCTGCGCGCAGCCGGTGCTCGCGCCGGGCATCAACGAGGCGGCCATCCGCGTGCTCACGCGCCTCGGAATCGAGGTGGTGCTGCCCAGGGGCGAGGGCTGCTGCGGCGCGCTCGTGCACCATATGGGCCAGGAGGAGACAGCGCACCACCAGGCCGAGAAGCTGATCGATGCCTGGATCGCCGAGATCGAGGGAAAGGGCCTCGATGCGATCATCATCACGGCCTCGGGCTGCGGCACGACCATCAAGGATTACGGCTTCATGTTCCGCAACAATTCCGCCTATGCCGAAAAGGCGGCGCGGGTTTCGGCCCTGGCCCGGGACATTACGGAGTTTCTCGCGACGCTCAACCTTGCCCCCGCGCGGGAAACCGGCCTCACGGTCGCCTATCATTCCGCCTGCTCGATGCAGCATGGCCAGAAGATCACGGATGCGCCGAAGACGATCCTGCGTTCCCTCGGTTTCACGGTGAAGGATGTGCCGGAAGGGCATATCTGCTGCGGCTCCGCCGGCACCTACAACATGCTCCAGCCGGAGATTTCCGGCCGCCTTCGCGCGCGGAAAACCCGCAACATCGCGCGTCTGAAACCGGATGTGATCGCCACGGGCAATCTCGGCTGCATCACGCAGATCGGCCTGGGCATGAGAGAGCGCGGCGAGGCGACGCCCATCCTCCACACGATCGAACTCGTGGATTGGGCGCTCAGTGGCGAGAAGCCGGCGGCTCTGGGCGGCGAGAAGGTCGGGTAGAGCATCCGCCCGCCAGGTGGATGCCGGTTGGCGCAAAAAAGCGGATGCGAAAACAAGAAGAGTGAGCGCCAGATCTCTTTCTGTCAGATCGGAATCCGCTCTAGCGCCCGGCCTCGTCGGCATCGCCATCCTTCGGCTCGGGCGCATCGCGCCTCAGGCCCGGACGGCGAGCCAGGCGCGAGGGGCGCGGCGTCGCGCCACTTTTCTGCAGTGCCGCACGGAATTCGTCGCGCCTCTCATGCACCGAGGCGATGACAAGCCCCATCGGCACGCCGATATCGACGAGGACATTCTCGGCCAGTTGCAGGCTGGCCTCCACCGTTTCCGGCACGACATCCGATGCGCCGAGGGCATAGAGCTTCGCCGCGTGGTCCGCATCCCGCGCGCGGGCGATGATGATGAGATCCGGCCGTTCAGCCCGGGCCACACGCACGAGGCGCTCCACCGCATCGGGATCGGATGAGGTCGCCACCAGCGCGCGCGCCTGCCCGATGCCGATGCGCTGGAGAAATTCCCTGCGGCTCGCATCGCCGAACAGCGCATCGACACCCGCCTTGCGGGCATTGGCGATGACCGCCGGTTCGACATCCACCGCGATATACGGAATGCGGTTGCGCTTCAGCATGTCGGCCACGACCTGCCCCACGCGCCCGAAGCCCACCACGATCACCTTGCCCTCCCCCATGCCCTCTTCGGGGTTGCGCGCCTCGTTTGGCAGCGCCTCCACCCGCTGGCGTTGGCTGATGCGCATGCCCGCCGAATGCAGGAAGGGCGTGACGAACATCGTCAGCAGCACGAGGATGGACGCGAGAGCCGCGATCTCCGGGCGGATCACACCCATCGCGCCGCCTGCGGCGATGAGCACAAGGCCGAGTTCGCCTGCGGGCGCGAGCGACAGGGCCACTTCGGCATGCGCACTGGCCGCAATCCGGAACGCGCGCAACAGAGCCAGCAGGAGGATCGTCTTCACCACGATCAGACCCAGCGCGAGACCAAGCAGCAGCGCCGGCTCCTGGACCAGCGCCACCAGATCCAGCTGGGCACCGGCCGTGGTGAAGAACAGACCCAGCAGCAGGCCCTTGAAGGGGCCGATCGTCACCTCGATCTCGTGGCGATATTCGGTTTCCGCGAGCAACAGCCCCGCGAGGAAGGCGCCAAGCGCCATGGAATGCCCTGCCGCCGAGGCGATGAGGCCCGACCCCATGGCAATGAGAAGACAGGCGGCGAGAAACAGCTCCTGGCTTCCGGAGCGCGCGACGAGCTTCATCAGCGGCCGCAGCAGCAGGCGCCCGCCGATCACCAGCACCGCGATCACCGCGATGCCCGAGGCGAAGGCCTTCGAGAAGCTCAGAACCGCCGATCCACCGGAAGGGTTCGCCATCGCCGTGATCGTGATGAGGATCGGCGCGACGAGCGGCGCGAAAGCGCCGTCCTTGCCGGCCTTGAGCA